>JBLFZF010000108.1:0-10109 GCA_047610145.1 Salibacteraceae bacterium
GAATATTTTAAGATTAGAAAAATGAATCCGAAAGTACAGCAAGCTGCAACAAGCAACGTAGAGATAGCGGAACTTCCAAGTTTCAAAGCGGGTGATACTATTATAGTTAACTATAAAATTAAAGAGGGTGCTAAAGAAAGGGTTCAGCCTTTCCAAGGTGTTGTTCTTAAAAGAACGGGTAAAGGGTCAACAGGCACTTTTACAGTTAGAAAAATTTCAAATGGTATTGGTATTGAAAGAATATTTCCAATTTCATCTCCATTTATTGAAGCAATTAAAGTGACTAAAGTTGGTGTTGTTAGAAGATCTAAAATCTACTACCTAAGAGAGAGAACTGGTAAAGCAGCAAGAATTAAAGAAAAAAGAAGATAATCTTTTTCATACAGTATTAAAAAGCTCGAACTTATGTTCGGGCTTTTTTTATATCTAATTATTTAGAACCATTTAACATTACTCCACCATCTCTAAGGCAATCTTTTCTTGGAGCAGTTCAATGGCCTTTTGAGTTGTTTGAGCAATCACCTCTTCTCTGTTCCCTTTAAATATAAAACACTTTGCGCTGCTCCCATTTGCAGAAGAAACCGCGATCCACACTGTTCCTATCGGTTTATTTTTAACGGCTCCTGTGGGGCCCGCAATTCCAGTTGTAGAAACTGAAAAATTTGTACTCATAAGCTCCCTTACTCCTTCAGCCATTTGAATAGAAACTATTTCACTCACCGCTCCGTTAGCCACTAAATCAGCCCTAAATACGCCTAATACGTTCTCCTTAACCTCATTGGAATAAGACACTACACTTCCCGAAAAGTAGTTTGAACTACCAGACTGCTTTGTTATTTCATGCGCAATATTACCGCCAGTACAACTTTCAGCGGCTGCAACGGTCACCTTTTGGCTGATACATAATATTTGAAGTGATTTAGTCATTAGCCACGTTCATTTAAAGAGTAAAATAATTACAAAGGACCTATTAACCTCAATCGTTTTATTTTCTTAATGGGACCTGGACAAAACGATTGGTGGCAGTGTACACACGCATTCATTAATGCATTATAGTTTTCAATGGTCGGTTCATTTTTAAGCGCTTCTAATTCTAAAAGCCACCCTTCTGCAAACCCACCGAACTTGGCTCCTATCTCTTGAGGATTTGTAGGTATATCCGTAAGCATAGATTCGTAACCAGTGATTAAACTATCTGGTATATCAGACCCTGCTTCCAGTAGCTCATTAACCAACTTCATGTTCACATACATTCTACGCATAGTGATCGCTAACTCACTCGGCTTATATACGATACCTTTAGATTTTTTCTTGGTTTTAGTCGTCTCTATAACTTCCTTCACCTCTGTTGAAGAATCAGTACAACTAAAAACAAAAAAAGCCGCTACCCCAAGGATAGCGACTTTTAAATATGATATATACTTAATCCACATAAACACCTGTCGCTTCATACGACAATGTTAATACCGGTTCGGTTATACTCTGAATAGAATCTTCAGAAGCGTTAGCGTCCATTGCAAAGTGTTTTAATTGATCTACAGATAAAGTATCATAAAATAAAGTTCCATTAACGGTCGCTTGATGTCCTTCAGAATCTAATGGCACGAAAAAATCATAATCTTTAAAAGAAACACGAACTTCTTCTCCTCCTGCGTTAATGGTCATCCAACACCCTTTTTGTTGACAAGCAGCTGTAATTTTTGTCGTTAATATTAAGTCTTTTGGATTACCGTCAAACGCTAATATGGCTGTATCCAGACCCTGCTCGTTTAACGCTTGTTCTCTATCAAATTCTTCACCTGCAAAGTACGGATATATCGCTGCTTCCTCTGCTACTTCAACAACTTCCGTAGGCGTTTCATTAGAGTCACTTTTAGGGGCTTCAGAACATCCTACCAATAAAGCAAATACCGGTAAGACAAATAATAATTTTTTCATGATATTGTTTTTTTTTAGTGAATCAAATGTAAGTCATTGTCCGCATTCTTCAGTAGGTAGCCGCCTTGATTTTCGAAGCCACTTTCCTCTCCAATCTTAATAAAGTCAAATCGAAGAGAAAGACCGGACCCCTTAGTCGTTGAAATGTAGTTTTCCCAATCCCCATTACTTTTAAAAATGGCATGACCAAAATACCAACCAATATCGAACCCGGAGTAAACGTGTGAACTTGGGTCGGTAAAATAAACCTCTCTGTAATTCGCTATAAAATTCAAAGCCTCTGGAGAGTAATAACTAATAAACTGTTGTACCGGATACGTAACATTCAAATTCATCAAGTATTCAAAGTCTATACTCCCAAACGTTTTCCAACTGTCTAATCCAAAAACAACAAATTTAGTTTCTGAATCGCTCACACCTAATCTGTAAAACACAGATAAAGCAGAAGAAACAAAGGCCTCATCAGTACTTAAAACAGCCACGTAATTTGTCTCCCCTAGTTTCAGATGTCTTTTGAAATTATCAATATTAGGTTGCCATACTCGATGAATCGGAACAGAATCATTAGTCGCATTATTCACATATTTTTGAAAAATAGTGGCATACCTTTTATCTTGAGACGCACCACCTGAAAACAGCACCAAATTTGAATCTCCAAATTTATCACCTACATACTGAGCTTCATAGACCACTTGTGCAGGAGAAGATGCACGCGATTTAATAACATATTTATTATCTAATAGTAAACGAGATGAAACCCTAACCGGACTCACAATAGGTATTTGCAGTTCTTGGGCTCTCAAGGCTAGAATTTTAAAGTTAACTTGATACAGCGGACCAATAAATAGATGATATCCTTTTAATGAATCTTCTTTCACGATTCTATTGCATTCGTTAGTATCCTTCTTTGTATCAAAGTACTGAGTCGTTACATGATATCCTAAATAGTTTAAAGAGTCTGTTGCCAATTCAATACCACGCATAAAATCCAATGAAACTTTAGTCAAAACATAGAGTTCCTCATTTTCATTTTCTACTTGTAAGGCCAAGTTTTTATCATTACAGAATGGCAAAAACACCGCTATCTTTAAAGTGTCCTTTTTGTTAAATGGTCTCGTATCATCTATTCTTTTTAGCAACGAGTCCTTATAAACTTCATTATTAAAGTGTTCATTAGGTAAAGGAATTCGGATGGAACTACCCACTTTTAAACCATTCATTAAGCCATTGTTGACCATTTGAATAGAATCAATACTTACCGCGTATAATTTAGACAAAGAGTACAGAGTTTCTTTAGGCATAATCTCATGTAGCTGAAGGGAATCCTGAACAGGCATGTCAAATTCCATTATGGTATCTGATGCGGTTTGGTTCATTTCTAAAGGAACTTTAATAACCATTCCAACTTTCAACCCTTCCTTCAAAGTCGGGTTGTACTCGTTTAACTGACTTTCTGAAATCGCATATTTTTTAGTTAATGCGTAAACGGTTTCCTTTTTTAATACTTCATGATACATCGTATCTGCCGATAAAGTAATAGATGCTTTTTTTGCTTCTTTCTTATTTATTTCCTTTATCGGAATACGTAAAGATTGTCCAATTTTTATCCCTCCAGCTTCAATTCCCAGATTTGCTTTTTGAAGATCTTCTACGGTAACAGAGTACATTTTAGATATCGCGTACAGGGTTTGCTTCGTTTCCACTGTATGCACAATATACTTACCATTATCTCCAACTACCTCTCGTTTACTTGGCGAGTCCTGAGCAAAGGATTTCCCTACAAATAATATCGAAGTCACCAAAAAAATCAATTTAATCAAAACTCTCCCCATCCTTCAAAAATAATATCATGTAGCTAAACAAAAACGGTTCCAACTACTTTTTACACACAACATACTACAAAAATACCTCTCCGAATCCGAAGAGGTATTTTAACTTATTTCTTTTTATCTCAACTGATTCTTTCTAGTCTCACTTTTACAGAGAGAATCTCCACCTTATTCCCACTCAATAGTGGCAGGTGGTTTAGAGCTAATATCGTACACCACTCTATTTACACCGACTACTTTATTAATAATATCATTCGATACCTTCGCTAAAAACTCATATGGTAAATGCACCCAATCTGCCGTCATTCCATCCGTAGACTCCACTGCTCGAAGCGCAACTGCATTTTCATACGTCCGCTCGTCTCCCATTACACCAACAGACTTCACAGGAAGTAAAATAGCACCTGCTTGCCACACTTTGTCATAAAGCCCACTATCTTTTAACCCATTAATAAATATGGCATCCACTTCTTGCAGTAACCTTACTTTTTCTGCGGTAATATCACCTAAAATACGAATGGCTAAACCCGGACCTGGAAAAGGGTGTCTACCTAACAGCTCTTCAGATAAACCCATTGCACGTCCTACACGTCTCACTTCATCTTTAAATAAAGAACGCAGTGGCTCCACAATTTTTAGTTTCATATAATCAGGCAATCCACCTACATTATGATGAGATTTAATGGTAGCCGAAGGACCACCTGTAGCCGAAACGGATTCTATCACATCAGGATAAATAGTTCCTTGAGCCAACCAAGTTACATTTTCAATTAATTGAGATTCTTCGTCAAAAACTTCAATGAACGCATTTCCAATCGCCTTTCTTTTCTTTTCTGGATCTGAGACCTCAGCTAAAGCGGTATAGAATTTAGAGGTCGCATTCACTCCCTTTACATTTAAACCAAGCCCTTTATATTGTTCTAAAACACCTTTAAATTCATTTTTACGTAATAAACCGTTATTGACAAAAATGCAATACAAGTTTGAACCAATAGCTTGATGCAATAACATAGCTGCCACCGAAGAATCAACTCCTCCAGACAAGCCTAAAACCACACGATCAGAACCTAATTTTTCTTTTAAACTAGCAACGGTTGAATCTACAAAAGAATCTGGAGTCCAATCTTGAACACATCCACAAACATCAACCAAGAAGTTACCCAATATAGTTGCGCCATCTTTAGAATGATAAACTTCTGGATGAAATTGAATACCGTAAATATTAGAATCATTAAAATGGAAACCTGCCACTTCTACATCCGCAGTACTACAGATTATTTTTGCTCCATTTGGCGGCACGTTAATCGTATCTCCATGAGACATCCATACCTGAGACTTTTCTGACACGCCTTTAAGCAGGACATTAGAATCATCTACAAACGACAAATTAGCCCGGCCATATTCTCGAGTATCAGAAGCATATACCTCACCACCATGGGTTTGTGCTAGAAACTGCGCTCCATAACATACTCCTAACAATGGAATATTAGCTGGAAACTTATCTAATTCAGGTACCGGATTGTTTTCATCACGTACCGAAAAAGGACTACCCGAAAGAATAACACCTTTTAAACCCGCATCCAGTTCTGGAATTTTATTAAAAGGATGAATTTCACAATAAATATTTTGTTCCCGAACACGTCTCGCAATCAACTGCGTATACTGTGACCCAAAATCTAAAATGATGATTTTTTCTTGCATGTGCAAATGTAAAATTTACACAGTAAAAAGCTTCAAAAAAAGATATCGAGATTCAAAAAAAAACAGCGTATGAATCTATTTTGTTTAACCTACATCTCCAAAACGCTAAAGTCTCTACAAAACGGTTCCGTTTCTTCAAAAATAGCCTCTAAATACTTGGGTCCGAATTTTACATACATCTCGAAAAAATTAACATGTCGCTCCTGGTATATCCCATTTGGATATGCAGAACTAAAAACTTGTTCCATTTCATGAAGTTGATCTTGGTGCGCTCGTTTAACGGACCCGGATATCTTCTTACTTAATCTCACGATAGACTTCTCAAAACCTTTCTTAGCTACATTCAAACTCTTAACTAACTCAGGGTCATAGTTCGTTAAAGAACTTTCTAAATCCTCTGTTTGTAAACGAATTGCATTATTCAGTTTATTAACTTCTTTTTCTAATGGGTTATTGGCACTTGTATAGGCCTCAAATAACGTTGATTTGGCACCAAATAAATCCGTAATTTTCCAATTTAGTTGAGCCACGCGACTTAATGTTTTTGTAGACAGCGTTAAAAATGAACTTCGTATTTGAACTAAAGGAAAGGAAATTCCAAATTCATTAAATGTTGATTTTAACTCCAGCCAATACGCGACTTCTGCTCCACCTCCGATATACATAACATTCGGTAAAATGCACTCTTGATATACCGGCCTTAAAATGACGTTTGGACTAAATCTTTCTGGATAACTATCTATTTCCGCCTTTATTTGAGCAGGATTGAAAACGATATCCGTATTTAAAACTTCAAAAACTTCTCCGTTATTTATAATTCTCTCGCGTAATCCTTTGACAACATAAAATAGATTAATCTCTCTTGGGTTTACTTGCGCTTTGAATGAGGAGTCAAATTGAGAGATCGTATCCGTCACACTAGAAAAGCTAATTTGCTCTAATAACTCCCTCTTAACAACCGGAACAAACTCTCTCTTTAAATTAGAATCATTGGCATCTAAGATGACCAATCCATGTTTCTCAAATAATGCATGAACTACAGATCGGGTAGCCTCTGCCAAATTAGCGTTTTGCAAATACGCTTTTTTATAATTTCAGATATCTCTAACGCATGAATCGAACCTCCGAGGCTTTTACAAAACAAATCTACTGTCTTTGATATGGTATCTAAGGAGAACTCTCCTACCATTCCCTTTTGATCCGAATTCCATTCTATTTTCTCACCGTTAAAATAGGCGTGGTTTATTTCCTCAAAATCATGATCTTCGGTTGCCATCCAGTAAACAGGTACAAAGTGTAATTCTGGATATGTTTGGTTTAGTTGCTGAGCCGTTTTAATAGCGCTAACTATTTTATAAATAAAGTATAGCGGCCCCGTAAATAAGTTTAATTGATGCCCTGTAGTTATAGTATAGGTGTTGCTATTTGCTAAGGAAAGAATATTAGTATGAACTGCTTTGGAATTGTAGTCGGCATACTGTTTTTCTAGAGACGAAACTAATACCGCTCTATTGACAGGCTTTCTTTTTTTACGATTTTCGATAACCGAACGGATGTTTTTTTCGGTAGAGACGTATTCAAAAAACTCTTCAACATTTTTTGCATCTCTCAAGTAAGCACGGGTAAGTTTTGACAGCATGTTTACCTCGTCATAAGTTACTTTTTTCATCCTGACTATTCTTTGTGTTTATTCCTACAAAAATAAATTAAACTTTACGTAATAAACAGTCACCTAACCTACCGATGGCAAATTACACAACCTATTTATTTGAATTTTTCTGTTATCTATCAAGAAATGTAGGTTGGGTAAATCCCGTTTGTTATACCTTGATTGACATTTATTTTCCATATCTAAGATTATTATACATAAAGAATGACATATAGCGTCTCCCGCTGTTGTATCCCATTCCATTGTAGTTCCAACTCGAAGATATAAATTGGCTTTACCCGCTGCAATTTTGCGAAAATTTAACGAACTTCCAAATGGCAAAAACTGAACATTTGATTCACGTGATTTTAATTCATTTAAATAGGAATCAAATAATTCAGATCCATGAGACTTACTCCCAACAAGAAGGGGCTGATTGATCGAACTTCTCTCCTTTAACTTACAGAAATCACTATGACGAAGATTATCTAACCCTGCACTGCAGCTAGGAATCAAATAAGAACCATATTGTAGATTCCCAAAATAAAGACTCCCTGATGTCGGTAAATAAATAACTCCCGAAATGGGGGATACATTTTCACTAAGTGAAATGTTTACCGTAAACTCCCCATTTTTTGAAACAAATTCTTTTGTTCCGTTTAATGGGTCGGTCAACCCGTATCTGGACCATTCCTTACGAATAGCATACGGAACAATCTCTCCTTTTTCACGGAGTATAGGAAATGAATAATTTAGGCTAAGAATGTCTACTTTTATTTCATGCGCACTTTTATCCGCAAGAGTTAATGGTGACTTATCCTTTTTTAATGCTACTGTAAAAGAGCTATTGAGTACATCCATAATTGCCACACCTGCATTAATTGATGCTGCTAATGCTTTTGGGCATGGAAATATGTCTAACACTTTCATCTAAACACCATGTGCTATTCAGCTACAACACCAAAAATATCATACGGTTCAGCATCTGTAATTTTAACATTTACAAATTCCCCCACAGATAAATAATGCTCATCATCCATAGTCACCCATACTTCATTATCCACCTCAGGTGAATCATGTTCTGAACGACCAACATAGAAACCAGATTCCATACGATCTACTAAAACACGTATAGTCTTACCTACTTTATTCTGATTAATTTCATGAGAAATACCACTTTGTAATTCCATGATTGCGTTTACACGTTCTTGTTTCACTTCATCTGGCACATCATCTTCCAGTAAATGAGCAGTAGTGTCCTCTTCATGAGAGTATGCAAAGATTCCAAGTCTATCAAACTTCGTCTCCTTTACCCAATCGTACATTTCTTGAAAATCTTCTTCCGTTTCTCCAGGAAAGCCAGCAATTAAAGTAGTTCTCATCGCTATACCTGGAACCTTTTCACGAATTTCTTTAACGATCGAAATCGTTTTTTCCTTCGTAATCATCCGTTTCATGCTTTTCAGCATTTTATTACTAATATGCTGCAAAGGCATGTCTAGGTAATTACACACATTTGCCTTTTCAGCCATCACTTCCAAAATATCTTTTGGAAATGCAGAAGGATAAGCATAATGCAATCTAATCCACTCTATACCCTCTATATCACTTAAAGCACGCATTAAATCGGCTAGTTGTCTCTTGCCATTTAAGTCAATTCCATAATACGTTAAGTCTTGACCTATTAGCATTAATTCTTTTGTACCATTAGCGGCCAATTTTTTAGCATTCTCCACCAATTCTTCAATTGGAGTAGATATATTTAACCCACGCATAATGGGAATGGCACAGAAAGAACACTTTCTATCACATCCTTCAGAAATTTTAAAATAGGCGTAATGAATTGGAGTTGTTAATAAACGTTCGCCAATCAATTCCTTTTTATAATCTGCTTTTAATGTTTTTAAGAGTCTCGGTAATTCTCTTGTTCCAAACCATGAATCTACATCCGGAATTTCTTTCACCAAATCCTCTCTATATCTTTCGGAAAGGCAACCCATTACGACTACCTTATCTACATCACCATTTTTTTTTGCATCTACCCAGTCTAGAATTGTATCAATAGACTCTTGTTTAGCGTCACCAATAAAACCACAGGTATTAATTACAACCGTCTCTGCTCCATATTCTTCACTTTCGTGAGAAACCGAAACTTTAGATGCTTTTAGTTGACCCATTAATACTTCTGAATCAAAAATATTTTTGGAGCAACCTAATGTTACTACATTAACGGACGTAGTTCTTTTTTTTCCTGTTTTCATTTTCCTTGGTTTTGCATATTCCGGATCTACATGACGAATCAAATAAGCCCTTTATATAAGATTGCAAAAGTAGCCCACAAAAGTTCAAGAGTTATTTAATTACTGGATATTTTGTTATTATAGATGTATAGAATTTAGAGTTACTCGAAACCATCCATTTAAAAAGCCATCTTCGAGACATCGCTTCTTGGTCAAGACCCTCAGACACCTAAACTCTCTAATGACACACGAAACGGAAATTAGAAAACTGCTATTGATGTACTATTGGGAAATCCTAACTTCTTCCGATACAATTAATCTAGAAAGCTTTTCACACACTCCACAACATACTCAGCTTGTTCGTTGGTTAAGGTAGGATGAATAGGTAGAGAAACCATTTGAGACTGAAACGTTTCTGTATTATTCAACCCAACAGGAGTTAAATGAGAAAATGCCTTCTGTTGATGAATAGCTTTAGGGTAGTACAAACGAATAGGAATTCCCATTTTTTGTAATTCGTATTTTATTTTGTTCCGGTCACCTTTTACCAACATTGTAAATTGATGGTAGACATGCTTTGAATATTCAGGTTCATATCCAAGGGTAATCGCATCAACAGTATTAAAGGCCTTTTTATAAATCCGGGCTAATTCTTGACGTCTTTTAGTCCAATCCGCTAAACAGGGTAGTTTAACACTTAAAATGGCTGCTTGAATGGTATCCAAACGACTATTCATACCCACTACATCATGC
>JBLFZF010000109.1:0-10058 GCA_047610145.1 Salibacteraceae bacterium
CACATTGTTGCAAAGGCTTTCATTATTCTTTTCAGGCCAGAGGCCTTATTAACACAAGACGCAGGCAGAGCCTACGCCTAACTTATTTCTTCTTTACACTACGCTCATCGGGGGATTCCGCCTAAACGTAAAAAAAATACAGATTCTAATAAATAACACAATAAGCCATGAGCGAAGACAAAAACAAAATACCGCAAAACAAACCAAAAGAGAAAGAAGCCCCAAGACCAGTAAACGAAAGTTTTGGAGAAAGTAAAAAACAACAAGACGACCTTAGAAAAGGTGCTGAGATTCCGCCTAAAAAGAAAGATAAATAAAACTGAAAAGCCTCACATTATGTGAGGCTTTCCTTTTCTTTTCAGGCCTGAGGCCTTGTTAACACAAGACGTAGCAAGATGCTACGCCTAACGCATTCCTAATTTATTTCTTATTTAGCACTACGCTCATCGGGGGGTTTCGCTTTCTGAACTTTTTGCAACTTCTGAAGAACTCAAAGAAGTCAACTCATTAGATAAAACCATTATGGAAAAGGTTTCTTTAATAGAGTTACTAAACCAAGAGGAAAAACAAACGCTTTACACCATGCTTGATGCTTTTGTAGGGAAGAAAAAATTAAAAGACACACTTTCTACTGTGCTAAATGATATGAAGTAAAACTTAAAACAATTTAACTATGGCTAATTTTTTAGTGACTTATAATATTGATAATGCCAGTAACAGAACTGACTTTGTTGCCAAATTTGAAGAAGTTCTTCAAGGCATTGGGCTTGAAAAGCAAGAAACAAATCAATCTACCTATTATGGACCTTACCCAAGAACTAAGGGTGAGTTCTCGAAAGACTTATACAACGCTGTAAGCAAACTAGATTGGAAGGTCAATGACGAAGTGACGATTTACTACCCTAAAGTTTCGAAGGGTATAAATAATAAGAATGTCCCAGATATAGGAATGCACTTGTTTATAACACAAGGAAACAAACTCATTAACTTCAATATTATCTCATAATTATTCCATGAACTGGCTAGCTATCATAGGACTGATTCTAAATGTTATTGGGTCTTTTCTTTTTATCATCGATTCTAACAGGCTTTCAGGAATGCTTGCTAAAATGGTTCACCATATGGCTGATGGCTACGGTACATGGGATTCTAATACATTTGAAAAGCATGAGATTGAAGAACTCCAAAGAAAAATATCAACTTCTAAAAGACTAACCTCCTATGGTTACCTTCTATTTATTGGTGGGTTTATTTTACAGCTTATTGCTTCTGTTTATAGCAACTAAAAAGCCCTCACATCTCTGCAAAGGCTTTTACTTAATCTTATACTTCTTCTTTATAATACAGTTGCCATAAAGTCTTTCTAGTTTCTGCTTAAACAGCAGAATAGAAAACTATTATATGATCAACTTGCGCTTATTCTTTATTTGTCATTTGGCAAGGTGCTGGGGGGGGTAAATAATTTCATCAATCAATACCCCTTGTTCATCAAAGTACCTCCATTTATTATTCTCTTTATTATTTTGATAATGACCTACACTTCTAATCTTGCCATTTTTATAATAATTATTTTTTTTTGTTCCTAAACTATCATTATCCACACAAGCCCCTCTCAGACTACCATCTTTATACCAAGAAATAGTATATCCAGAAACATAGACTAGATTTAACTGGTTCAAATTAGTTTCACAATCAGAACAAATTGTTTCTAAATATACATCAGGATAAGGGTTTCTAAATACAACCAAACTATCATTAAGTATTAAGGTATCTCCTAGCAAATAATCCCATACACCAACACTTTCACGATTACCATTAGCATACCATAATTCAGATATTCCAATACTAACCCAACTATCTGTACGATACTTCACAGATTTAGCAATTCCATTCCCTCCCGGATTAATCACTCTAGTGATTTTTACAAAATCGCGTTTTAATATTGAGTCGTTAATTGACTGAATAAATACCATCTTGGGGTATTTTAATCCATCACCGAATACTTGATTCTTTTTGATACTATTACATCCACAAAGAGTGTAAATTAAAAATAAAATAAAATACCAATACATTCTCATATTAACTATCTACAGTAACAACAGTACTCTTGTCCGTAGACTTATCACTTCCAGCTTCACTACCTCTATCTTTCGCCCTATTATCAGCATTTCCAACAGCCGTTGCATTTAGCCTCAATGTCTTCACTTGCTCCTCTGTCGCTCCTAGGGACACAGCCATATTAACAATATCGTTAATTAAATCCTTTGCCCTATTTTCTGATAAGTTTTGATTATCATCTCCAGCCCTAGACGTATTTCCTGTAACGGTTATTTTTAACTCAGGATTTCTCAACAAAACAAGTGTCAATTCTTTTAACGATTGCCCTTGTATAAGTGATTTAGATTCAGATGTTTCTGAGAAAAACTCTACAGAACCAGGCACCTCTACATTACCTTCCATCCCATCCCACCTTTGCAAACTACCATCATCATTTCGCCCTTTAATCAACCCTTGGCCATCTTTCAACAATCGTTCCTCTGGCAGCCTATTATCCAGACGCCATTCATTTGTATAAATTTTCTTTTTCGATACTTCAACATAAGCCTCTGCTGCAGAAGGAGATGCCCAACTCTTCATAGGGATAGCTGGTCCATTATCATAATAATAATCAGCTTTCCTATTTTTATCGTTCGCTCCAGGTTTTGAATCTTTTCTATCATTTGGCTTTACATATACTACCGTAACCTTAATACTTCGTCCATCTTTTGACCTGTCTCTGTGTACAATATATTCCTCCAGCCCATCTAAATCAATAGCCCAAATTGGCATATTACCTGCAAATTGATAAGGAGTATACCATGGGTATGACTTGGTTAATGGATCTTCACTCAAGAACCTTCCCAATGCAGGGTTGTACATTCTAAACCCGTAATTTTGGGTTAAACCACCTCCGCCATACTCTAGATCATTCTCTTTACCGTTAAAGCCATAACGGTAGCTACTGCCATTTATCAGGTTGCCAGCTAAATATGGGGGTTCAAAATTCACAAGTCTAAAACTACACTATATTCTATAAAAAAGCCCCTCCAGATGGAGAGGCTTTTAAAACTTGTATAAACTTAAGATTAGTTGATTTTGATCAACTCTACTTCAAAAATTAATGCGGCATAAGGAGCAATATCTGCACCTGCACCACGCTCACCGTAGGCTAAGTTATAAGGAATGTAAAATTTATATTTTGCACCCACTGACATTAACTGAACACCTTCTGTCCAACCTGCAATAACTTGGTTTAAACCAAAAGTAGCTGGCGTACCTCTTTCTACTGAACTATCAAATACTTTACCTGCAATGGTAGTACCTGTGTAATGCACAGTAACCTGATCTGTAGCTAAAGGTTTCGCACCCTCACCTGCAGTCATTACTTCGTATTGTAATCCTGAAGCAGTAACAATTACTCCTTCTTTACTAGCGTTTCCAGCTAAAAATAATTCACCTTCTTTTGAAGCCATCTTTGATTTTCCTTCTTGTAAACTTGCAAAATATGCTTGCAAAATTTGATTTGATTCTTCTTCTGATACTAATGTAGAATCACCAGCTAATGCTGCTTTAAGTCCTTCAGAAAAGGCTGCTTCATCTAACGTATCTAATCCTTGTTGCTTTAAGTTGGCAACAATGTTCATTCCTAAAGCATAACTTACTTTAGTCATGGTGTCATTCATGTTTAATTCCATCTTTTCTACTTGTTCTGTTTTACTTTTCTTGCTCTTTTTAGATTTTTTTGTCTTTTGAGCAGAAACAGTTCCTACTATTAAAAGAGACAAAATCAGTAATCCAGATTTTAATATTGTTTTCATTTTGATAGAGTTATTGAGCGATAGAAATCAACTCAACTTCAAAAATCAAAGTTGAGAAAGGAGGAATACTTTGTCCAGCACCTTGCTCACCGTAAGCTAAATAATGAGGGATATAAAAAGTATATTTTGAACCAGGAGTCATTAATTGAAGACCTTCTGTCCATCCTGGAATAACTTGATTTAAACCAAATGTAGATGGCTCACCTCTATCTACTGAACTATCGAACACAGTTCCATCTAACAATTTACCTGTATAATGAACAGTTACTTGATCTGTTGCTACTGGATTTGCTCCTGCACCTTCCAAAACTACTTCGTACAATAAACCAGTACCTGTAGAAGTTACTCCTTCTTTAGTTTCCATTTCCGTCAAGAATTTTTCTCCTTCCGCTTCTTGGTCACCGAATTGTGCTTTTGTTTTTTCCGCTTGCATTTCTTGAAAGTAAGCTTGAACTACTGGCCCTACTTCTTCTTGAGTAAATAATGCGGTAGAATCACCTTCAAAACCGGCTTTCGTACCCGCAGCAACAATTGCTTCGTCTAAATCCTCAAAGTTAAAAGCATCTTTTAACTGCTTACCAGTCATCATACCCATAAAATAGGCCACCGTATCTTTTTTAGTATTTAATACAACTTCACCTGAAGAAGCATCGCTACCTGCATTTTCACACCCTGTAAAAACCACAGCTCCAACAGCTAAGGTTATTGCAAATCCTTTTAATTTCATTCTAAGATTTTTTATTGTTTAATTTTTTTAATAGCTGCGAATTTAACTTTTTTAAATAAATAGGTCGTCTCAGAAATAGATTATTTAACATTCTAAGGCGCTATCTAAAAAAAGTTAGTTCATACCTCTATCTTTCTTCACCTCTTCATAGGCTTGTTGCACCTTTTGAAATTTTTCTTTAGCCGCATTTTGAAAGTCAGGTCCAAGTGAAGCTACTTTATCTGGATGATATTTTTTAGCCATTTTTCGGTACGCTTTTTTGACATCTGCATCTGCCACTTTAGCATCTATTTCCAGAATTTTATACGAACCTGAAATTCCAATAGTAGAAGAAGAGTTTCTAGCTCCTCCATTAGAGCTTTGACCTCCAAACATAGCGTTTATAGAGAAAAAATCTTTTTGAGAAATACCTAGATATCTCGCAATAGAATTCAAAGCATTTAGTTCTAATCTATCTACTAAACCATCCGAATAACCCACACCAAATAAATAATGCAACAATTGTAACCGCATAGGGTGACTCATGTTTGCTCTAATTTGCAAACAAACTTGTCTTACCGGAACCTCGGTTTTGAGCACTTCTTTTAACGCTGAAATTAACTCTTTCGCATGAGTTTCGCCAAACTGCTGAACCAAATAAGATTTCACAAAATCTAATTCAGACTTTAAAATTTTTTTATCTGCCTTCATTACCGCAGCAGACAAAATCACCATACTCATACCAAAATCTCCGGCACTTGTTTGTCGGGCTCCTTGCGCATTTTGATATGTTTCGGTAACGGCTTCTTTATTACCTATTCCGTTATCAAAAAGAGCCCCTAAGGCAAATCCAGCAATAGCGCCAATTGGCCCACCTACAGACCATCCAATACTACCCCCAATCCATTTTGCAAAACTCATATTATTTTAAATTATTTAATGTTTGATTCGAAATATATTTCCCTACAATCATTCCTAAAACAATGGTCGTATAAAACGCTCCTGTAACAGAAATCAGCATACTGAAGGCCTTACCAGCCATGGTTATTGGAAGCATGTCTCCATAACCTAATGTAGTCATGGTGACGAATACATAATACATGGAGTCAAAAAATGCATCCTGACCTTTAAACACAAAGTTGAATGAACCAGGGTATGCACTATTCCATATACCAATAATTATAGACCAACTTAAACCCAGTAAAAGATATCCTGAAATAGAATTTACCACCACTTCAGAGTCTACTGATCTAGATTTAATAATTAACTTAGATACCGTTACACTAAGTAGCAGAAAGAACACTACCTGACTAGAACGTGTAATGGTTTCCAGTAAAACGCCAAAGCCAATAAACGAATTTAAACAGGTAAGAACAATAACCATAAAACCCATGTATTGTTGATAGTCTAATTCGCCAACTTTATGGGAGTGCGTTACGCTAACTCCAGCAACCAATGAGATTAAAATCATAATGTCACTCCATAAAAAACCTGAACCAATGACTTGTTCCCAAATAGGAGCCGCTAATAAAAAGACTAATCCTACCAACAACAGAATGTGATCAAATTTCCGAATTGTTTTTTTTATAATGTGAATCATAATACCGCGGTTTTACCAGCTGCCACCCGCTCCTCCGCCTCCGAAGCCTCCGCCTCCGAAACCGCCAAAACCACCGCCACCAAAACCCCCACCTCCAGAGGTGAAGTTTCCATACTGTCCGCTATGACCGCTACTTTGGTTCATTAACATCATGGCTGTCCAGAATGGTAAGTTATGACCTACAGAATACGTACGCGCAGCTCTGAATCTAGTTAGCATAGCAAAAAAGAATACAACCACAATCATAAGAAGGGGTGCCCAAGAAACTTTTCCTGAAGATTTCTTTTGATACTGATCAGAGTTATACTCTCCAACAGCTAAGGCTTTTATAGGACCAATAGCAGAAAGAACGCCTTGAAACATATCTCCCTGTTTGAAATAAGGAATCATTTCCTTTTCCACAATCATTTTAGCCGTAGCATCTGGTATCGCCCCTTCTAATCCATATCCAGGTTCAATAAATACTTGACCTCTACTCTGCGCTGTTTTCGGTTTAATAAGAATAATTACGCCATTATCCACCCCCTTTTGACCAACGCCCCATTCTACTCCGATTTTGGTAGCCACTTCAAAAGGCATATATCCTTGTAAATCGTTCATGGTAACTACCACAATTTGATTGCTTGTAGTGTCACTAAATGCTTGAAGAGAACTTTTTAAAGCTTGAATTTCACGACTACTAAACAAATGGGCTTGATCAACTACAAAACCATCTTGTTTTGGAATATCTTGACTTACGAGTGAACCTACGCAGAACAAGCCTATGAAAATTGAGCTAATGGCTATTTTAATTTTTTTCATCCTACTTACTGTTCTTTGGTTCCAAATGAAATATCATCTGCTAATTCGTTTACATCATCTGACTGATATGGAAAGTACTTTTTTAGTTGCTCTCCAGCCATAATGATACCTTCAGCTAATCCTTTCCCAAAATCATCCTGTTTAAAATTTTGAATGACGTGATCTTTTGTTTCATCCCAAAAATTTGTGCTCACTTTTGCATTGATTCCTGCATCTCCAAGTATCGCAAATCCGTGCGGGTCAATTGACACATAAAATAGTACCCCGTTTCTTAATTCTGTTTCATGCATTTTTAGTTTTTCAAAAATAAAGGAAGCGTGATCCATTAAATCTTCTTTACAATTATCTTCAATATGCAGTCTAATCTCACCTGAACAATCCATTTCTGCTTCCTTAATGGCGGCAACTACTTCATCCTGTTCTGTCGGAGTTAAAAAATTCTTTGCTAAACTCATAGTAATAGTATTACCGCGAAAGTACAGAATGTAAAAGCAAATTAGTAGTTAATAATGGTTAACGGTTAATGAAATTGAAACGTGGTATATTATTGTTAATTTTAGAGCTTATGAAAGCACAAGAAACTTGGTTTGCAGAATATGCAGAAAGCCACCAAAACAAACTAAACCAAAAGATTCACTACATCTGTGTACCCGCTATCTTTTTTAGTATTGTTGGAATGATCTCTTCTATTCCTGCTAATTTGATAACAAATACACTCCAGTTTTCCCATCCTATTTTTGGTAATTACGCTACCCTAGTTTTAATACTGTTAATGATTTTCTACATTCGTCTCCGTATAAAAACATTTGTATTAATGGCCGTTTTTTCAATCGTGTCTTTATACGGGAACTATTACTTATCACAAATTACGCCTCTTTTTTATACCTCATTAGGCATATTTGTAATCGCCTGGATTGGTCAATTTTATGGACATGAAGTAGAAGGGAAAAAACCATCGTTTATTAAAGATATTCAGTTTCTACTTATCGGACCTGC
Source organism: Salibacteraceae bacterium (assembly GCA_047610145.1). Classification (GTDB taxonomy): domain Bacteria; phylum Bacteroidota; class Bacteroidia; order Flavobacteriales_G; family Salibacteraceae; genus CAJXZP01. The sequence goes on from JBLFZF010000109.1 coordinate 7,961, forward strand.
TTGGGTTTTTGAAAAAATGACGCGCTAATGCTTGATACTAACAAACAGTATATTTTAGAAAATGAAAGAGTGAGACTAGAACCACTGCAACTTTCTCATTTTGAATCTCTTTTACCTTATTCATTAAAAGAGCCGGAACTTTGGATATATTCACTAACACCGGGTAATGGTGCCAAAAATCTAACCGCTTATATCACAGAAGCGATTCAACAAACAAGTAATGGCACCACCTATGCTTTTGCTGTAGTTGACAAAGAGTCAAATATAATAGTAGGTTCTACTCGTTTTTATGACATTCAACCTCATCATCAAACCACACAAATTGGGTATACTTGGTACGGTAAAGAATTTCAAGGTACGGGAATTAATAAAAACTGTAAACTCTTAATGCTCGATTTTGCTTTCGGTCAATTAAATGTAAAACGCGTGGAATTTAGAGCCGATGCAAATAATAAACGGAGTATAGCCGCTATGAATAGTATTGGATGTACTAAAGAAGGAGTATTACGTAGTAATTGTTCAAGTCCCTCCGGCAGACGTGATAGTATTGTATTAAGTATTCTACAATCGGAATGGAATAATTCCGTTAGATCTGAATTATTACGAAAGACATGATTTTAAAAGAAAACCCAGAACTCACCCAATCAGACTATGAGCGAATTTCAGAAATATTTGAATTAGTAGAATGGGGTATACGAGAATCTAATGATATTGAATCCACTTTTGCTAAGAGCACATTTACTTGTCTAATTTGGGAAAACGATACGATAGTAGGTTTTGGCCGTACCTTTGATGACGGCAAGTATTATGCTACTATTTGTGACGTGGCCATTGATCCTAGTTACCAAGGAAAAGGGTTAGGCACGCAAATAGTGGCGAACCTCAAGAGCCGATTAAAAGGGTACCTTTTCATTACCTTAACCGCAGCCCCAGGAAAAGGGGAGTTCTACCAAAAATTGGGATGGCGTAAGCAAACATCAGCCTACATTGCTCCGGTAAGCCAGCAACAAACGAAAGAACACACCTAAGTTATTTGCATTTACTGTTCCTATTCACAATACCCCTTTTGAACAACAAAATTTTAGACGATAGAAACTAGGAGATCTCACAATGTGATTAACCTAAGCTTTTCTTTTAGCAGTCTTACCTACTAACCAATATTCAACCCCATAGACTAACGCATACATTGGTATCTACATGTTTAGTCTTCTTGCTTCGAAATAGCCCTAGTTTTCAGATCCAATAAACAAGGCATACCTTCGTACGCACAATTTTAATGACACCGGCCCTGAAATTAGATACCAAATAGGTATTACATCAAATTTATTTCTTCAAAAACTTATAGTATCCTCCTATTTGCCAGCTTATCTATCTAGTGGACTCTTAACCCGAATTAAAAAACCAATATTAATGGCTTACTATGCAGTATCTGTCTATTCATAACGGACTTCCCTTCCCCATTATTAATGAATATGTGTAGCCCCAAAAACTAGCCCCTATATAATAAGGTATAAAGTAGTTTTTTTAATCAAAGTGTCACAACCATTAACTATAACTCAATAGTCTTATTTACGCTTATTTCAGAACATGGTTTGGTGAATCAATATTTAAAAAGATTAAAATTCTGTAGAAACAATTACACTTACTCTCTGACATAGATTTGCCAAGACAAAACGAAGTACATCCCCAGACTTCAAATATTAATTAAAACGAAAAAATAAAATGTTAAAAAAATTATCGCTCTCTCTACTAACGACATTAATGATGTCATTCTCTTTTGCAGCTGGTTACCAAATAACCGACCTAAAAATAGAGACCATCGAAGCAGATACAAGTTCTGATGATGAAATAGACACCAAAGGAATTTCTGTTTCACCGGCACACTTCCATTTAAATATTAAGCCAGGTCAATCTAAATCTTACAAGATTAAAATCAACAACGATACTGAATCCAAAAAAGAGTTTAAAGTGAATATGTATGACTTTAACATGAACGGAAAAGGTAAAAGTTCTTTTCTCCCAGCAGCATCAGGAGAGTATTCACTTTCTAAATGGATGAATGTTTCTCCTACCTTCTTTGAAGTAAAACCAGGAGAAA
>JBLFZF010000110.1:0-10008 GCA_047610145.1 Salibacteraceae bacterium
GAAACTATCCATAAATTCATGGATATTTCAGCTCACCGTTTAGCAGCTATCAACCCTGTTCTAATTGGTAAAACTGTTTTTCCTAATACCAAAACTGCATTCTACCTTCCGGCAGATAAAGCCGATGAATTCAATTCAAAGCATAACGAATTTATTGCTTTTCAGAAAGCTGAAAAACAGCGTAGAAAAGAAGAGCTTGCTCAATTAAAAAAGCAAATGGAAAGCGGGATTCCTGATTTAGCAAAATATAAAGCCGTTACTTACACCGTTAAATCAGGAGATGTTTTAGGTAAAATTGCAAGTAAGAATAACGTTAATGTCAGTAAAATAAAACAGTGGAATAATTTAAAGTCTGATCGCATTAACATTGGACAAAAACTAGTGCTTTATGTTCCTAAAAAGTCACACGTTTCGCTTCCCGAAGAAACAGCCGATAATAAAATTGAGACCAAACCGACTATAGCCAAGCCCGGTATAGGAAACCCAACCGTTTACGAAGTAAAAAATGGAGATTCATTATGGCTAATTTCACAAAAATTTCCTGGCGTTTCTGCAGAAAACATCATGGAATGGAACGGATGCACGGATAAAATTACTCCGGGTATGAAACTGAAAATTTACATCCCTACTAATTAATAGCGCATTGTGAGAAACTTATTTTTTTAAGTCCCCAATAAATTCACATTTTACTCATTTTTGCTACTCGTTCTATTGTATACGCATGAAACCAATTCAAACACTGTTTTTTTTAGTATCTGTTGGCATCTTGTCCTTTGGACTTGCCATAGTGATGCCTAATGCAGGAATTGACTTAGGCCATGATTTAACATTTAGATTTGCATCAGTGGAAGAAGATACCTTAGCTTCTTCAGCTATAGAGAAAATAGTGGATGTGGAAGCTTTTTTAGAAGAGTTAGAAATTGAAATAGACTCTACCGCTATAAAAGACGCTATTCGTATTGCTAAAATAGCGGAACGTATTCGGCTCTCGAAAATTCAATGGAACAACAATAATCGTAGTTCAATGGCATCTCTGTTTGAGGCTTTAGAAGTAACAAAGTCGACTAAAAAAACAAAAGTTCGCATCATGCATTTTGGCGATTCTCAGATTGAAGGAGATCGAATTACCGGAATTATTCGGAGTGCCATTCAAAAAGAATATGGCGGAATTGGAGCTGGATTGGTTCCTCCAGTGGAAGCCGTACCTAATGCAGCCATAAAACAAACCAATTCCGAAAACTGGAACCGGTTTACTCTCTTTGGAAGAGTAGATACAAATATTGATCATAAACGCTACGGACCTTTATGCAGTTTCGGTATGTTTACCTATCCAACAGATACTGCATTTACCGAAACTCGAACTGCCTGGGTTCAATTTGAACCTTCTAAAATGACCTACTTTAAAACTAGAAAATTCAATCAAGTGAAAATGTTCTACGGTCATAATTCCCAAGCCTTTATTGCTAAAGTTATAGCGGGTGATAGTACAGAAATAGATTCTAGAATTGTGGCTTCAAATGAAGGTTTTGGTCAACTAGACTGGCATTTTGACACGACTCCAAACAAATTGCGATTTGAGTTTTTGGCAAAGAAAAGTCCCGAATTTTATGCGTTTTCTTTTGAAGGAGATTATGGTGTTACGGTAGACAACATAGGCCTAAGAGGAAGCTCTGGCACTCTTTTTAAACGACTAGATGGGCTACAGCTAAAAGGGTTCATGCAATCACAACCCATAGAATTAATTATACTTCAATATGGAGGGAATACTGTTCCGTATATTACAACAGAAGAAAAAGCAATTAAGTATGGAAAGTGGTTTAAATCACAAATCACTTATTTAATGAGAATCAATCCAAACGCTGCATTTATAATTATCGGCCCATCAGATATGGCTACGAAAGTTAATGGCAACTACATGACATATCCATTTCTGCCTTCAGTTAGAGATGCTCTAAAAACAGCCGCCTTTGAAAGTGGAGCGGGGTACTGGGACTTATATGAAGTAATGGGCGGAAAAAATGCAATGATTAGCTGGGTGGAAGCAGAAAAACCTTTAGCAGCTAAAGACTATATTCATTTCAATAATTTGGGTACTCGAAAAGTTTCTGAACTTTTCATGAAAGCCTTTTGGTATGAAAAACAACTATGGGAACAGACACAATATCCTAAAGAAACAGACACTACTCATGTCAATTAGATCAAAAAAAATATCACGTATAGCAGTCATTCCAGTACTCGGAATATTGTTTGGCGTTTTCACTCAGTTTGCTAACGTTCATACAGAACCTTCTTTTGTCCCCACACCCCGGCTCCATGCCAGTGAACAAATTGAATCGTACGATTTTATAGATTATGCACACAACAAAATAGAGTTTCCGGGTAACAAACTAGGCTTTGAATCACTTTTTGACCGGCTCGATACCCTAGTCACTTTTGGCGAAGGAAACATAAACATCATGCATCTTGGGGGCTCACATGTTCAAGCAGGAATGTTGTCGGGGAGAATGAGAGACAACCTTTTTACACTTGCCGATGGTATTAAAGGCGAACGTGGATTCATATTCCCATACAGAATGGCCCATACCAATAACCCCGGTAATTATAAAGCTACCTTTACGGGTGAATGGGATGGTTGTAGAAACGCTCTCAAGAAAAACCATTGCCCTTGGGGATTATCGGGTATTACCGCCACAACGCATGACACGATCACCACCACAAAATTGTATTGCGTAGATAACAATCACGACACCTACTTATTTAATAAAGTACGAATTTATCATTTAGCCACACCGGAGTCTTTTACCTTGGCATTAGACAGTTCTATAAGTGTAGATACCATGTATACTGATTCTCTAGTTGGATTAACCACTTTTGAATTATCTCAATCTTACGACACCCTACTTTTTAAGACTCATAAAACAGACCGTTTGCAAGAGTATTTCGTGTTGCAAGGTATCCGATTAGAAAATGATGACTCTGGATTAACCTACAATTCCATTGGGGTAAATGGCGCTTCTGTTCCGGCTTATCTAAGATGTCAATACTTTCAACCCCAGTTAGAAACTAATGCCCCAGACATGGTTATTTTTGGTATTGGAATTAACGATGCATATGTACCTCCTGGCCAATTTCATCAGGAGGAGTACGAACAAAACTACCGTGATTTAATGAATATGTTTAGAGCGGTAAATCCGAACGTGCAGTTTCTATTCATGACCAATAACGATAGTTACTATAAAAGAAGATACCCCAATCAAAACGTTTTTAAAGTACAAAAAGCCATGTGGAATCTAGCCGAAGAATATAACGGTGGCTATTGGGACCTTTTTGAAATTATGGGTGGCTTAAATTCTATTAAGATATGGGAGCGTAAGGGTCTAGCTCAAAAAGACAAGGTTCATTTTACAAGAAAAGGGTATCAGCTAAACGCAGATTTACTTTTTGTAGCCTTTAGAGAGGCTTATGGAGACCATTTAGCAGACAAGTATTACGCACAAGACGCATCAAACCAACCTATTCAGACCAATTAATCCGTGACGTTAGATTTCACAAATATAGCCGAGCAATTTATTACTTTTAAAGACTTCATGCTCCAACCGCTTGTTTTTATGCGGTTAGAATTTTGGGTGTTTTTTGCTATTGTTATGGCCGTATATTCTATGGTCTACAAAAACAAGGCTATTCGAAATGCATGGCTCTTTGCGGTTAGTTTATTCTTTTATTGGACCACCTCTGGTTTTTTTATCAGTATTCTTTTATTCTCTACCATTTCCGATTATTTAATTGGCTTCAGAATAGCTAATGGCAAAAAGGATTTCACAAAAAAACTGTGGCTTTCCCTAAGCATTTTCTTGAATTTGTTTATGCTGGTGTATTTTAAATACGCGTATTTCTTTACCGAGTCGGTTAATAATGTTTTAGGTACTGACTTTGAAGTCACCAATCATTTTGCACACATGACCAATTTGATTTTTGAGAGCGGTTTTAGAGTAGATTCTATTCTTTTACCCGTAGGTATATCGTTCTTCACTTTCCAAACTATGAGCTATGCAATTGATGTCTACAAAGGAGAAGTCAAGCCTGTAAAAAGCATCATTGATTTTGGATTCTATGTTTCCTTCTTTCCACAATTAGTGGCAGGTCCTATTGTACGTGCAGCTGATTTTGTCCCTCAACTATACCAAGAGTATAAACTTACAAAAGCGCAGTTTGGGCTAGCCGTGTTTTGGATCTTAAACGGCTTGATTAAAAAGATTTTTTTAGCTGATTACATTGCGACTAATTTTAACGATCGTATTTTTAGTAACCCATTAGGATATACCGGTTTTGAAGGCTTAATGGCTTTATACGGATACTCACTTCAAGTATATGCCGATTTTTCTGGATACACCGACATCGCTATTGGAATAGCTTTACTAATGGGTTTTCATCTGCCCAAAAACTTTAATTCCCCCTATAAAGCAGACAGTACCGGTAACTTCTGGCGGAGATGGCACATTTCTTTATCTACTTGGTTAAAAGATTACCTCTACATACCTATGGGCGGTAACCGTGGTGGATCGGTATTTACATTCATAATGCTATCCATTTCGCTGTCATTTATAGCGCTCCTTTCGGCTTCATTAATAATTACTGGAGGAATTGTTATTGCAGTAATTACTGGATTAATTCTTGCCCAATTTATCCCTCCGTTTAAGGCTTGGTTAATTACCAATATCAACGTAATGTTAACTATGTTAATTGGTGGTTTATGGCATGGTGCGAGTTGGAACTTTGTCGTGTGGGGCGGACTTAACGGACTAGGAATTGTTGTCTATAAACTATGGCGAAAGGTAAGTCCGTGGGAAAGTAAAGATACCTGGTATAAAAGAGCCTGGGCAATTTTCCTGACTTTCAACTTTATCACTTTTACGCGAATTTGGTTTAGATCTGAATCTTTTGAGAAAGCATCCGAATTAATTTCTCAAATACAAGGCAATTTTGCCTTAGAACTAGCGCCAGATATTGTCTCTGCCTTTTGGAAAGTTTTCTTAACCATGACTATTGGATACTTGATTCATTGGCTACCCACTTCGGTGAAGGATTGGTATCGTGAAACTTTTATAAAAGCCCCTATGGTCATTCAAATTATCGTTTCGTTTATAACGATAGTAGTTTTATACCAAGTCGTATCAAGCGATATGCAACCCTTTATTTACTTTCAGTTTTAAATTTTCGATTTACATAACTCCACCCTTAAGACATTAAAAAATGTCTTCATTTTAAATGATGTAATTTTATAAATACAATTCATACTTATTTAATGGCTACATACACAAGTACACTTCCTGATAGCTTAATGAGCTTATTAAACGAAAAAGCCAAAGAGTTGGCTATTCCAAAAAACAAAATCATAGAAAAAGCTTTAAGTATTTACCTAAATCAAGTCAAAAAAGCAGAGTACATTAAATCTTATAAGAACTTAGGTAACGACACCGATATTTTAGCCTTAGCTGAAGAAGGAATGACAGACTATTTCACTCAACTAGAAAACAACAAATGAAACAGGGCGAAATTTGGTACGCAAACCTTAACCCAACGAAAGGAAATAAACAATCAGGGTTTCGTCCTATCATCAATATTAGTGGTAATATGCTTAACACCCATTTACCCATTGTTATTTGTTGCCCGTTAACTACCCAAATAAAAAACTACAAAGGCAATGTGATTCTAAACCCTAGAGTCCAAAATGGTTTGGATAAACAGTCGGAGGTATTAACATTACATGTTCGATCAGTTTCAAAAGAACGTTTAGTAAAACGGATTGGAATGATCTCCGAGAGTCAAACTTCACAAGTGAAAGAGTGTTTAGATGACATTCTAACACTCTAGTGTAATTCTAATAATCAACAATCAATTACCCCTTGTTTTCTTATACAATTTCGCGACCAAAAGCCTCGAAAAAAAGATAAAATTCACTACATTCGCTACTCAAATTTGGTAAAGCATGGGAAGAGCATTTGAATTAAGAAAAGGACGTAAATTAAAGCGTTGGTCTAAAATGGCTAAAACTTTTTCAAGGATTGGAAAAGATATCGTAATGGCTATTAAAGAAGGTGGACCAGAAGTAGAATCTAATGCTAGATTACGTGCTGTAATTCAAAATGCGAAAGCGGCCAACATGCCTAAAGAAATTGTTGATCGTGCCATTAAGAAAGCAAAAGACAAAGACACCTCTGATTATAAAGAAGTAAACTTTGAAGGCTACGGACCGCACGGTGTTGCCGTAATGATTGAAACAGCTACAGATAACAACAACAGAACCGTTGCTAGTGTGCGTTCTATTTTCTCCAAAAATGGTGGGAACATGGGCACCACAGGATCTGTTGATTTTATGTTTGAACGTAAATGTCATTTCAAAATACCCATGAAAGAATTGGACCCCGAAGAATTGGAGTTCGAGCTTATTGATGCAGGTATTGATGAATTATTTGGAGAAGAGCCCGAGGAAGATGCGGAAGACCAAACCTCAACTATCATGATTTACGGACCTTTTGAAAGCTTTGGATCTATTCAAAAAGCATTAGAAGAAAAGGAACTTGAAATTTTAGAATCTGGTTACGAACGTATACCTACTACTACGGCAAAGCTGTCAGAAGAACACGAAGCAGAAGTAGACAAACTTCTAGAAAAATTAGACGAAGATGAAGACATTATGAATGTGTATCACACCATGGGTTAATTCTTAAATAAATTAATAGAAAGAGCGAAAAGAAATTTTCGCTCTTTTTTTATACCAAAACATCAAGTACAACTCTAATAATAAACACCTTACATCTGTATGTATAGTTTACACGTATATTTTACAAATATAAAATGGCAACCCACTAAAGAAAGCGACTTGGATAGTACATCCGAAATTCTCACATTTCATATTTATTCAATTTCAAAAGCTAGGCTAGAGAAGAAAATTAGAAATATAATAGATACCCAATTATCTCAAATTAAGTCTTGCCTAAATGACCTAATGACTTATTAGAATTCACTACATTTACTTTCTTAAAATTAAGAGGTATTGGAATTTAAACTCACATCAGAATTTAAGCCTACAGGCGATCAACCAACTGCCATTTCGGAATTGGTTGAAGGAGTAAATAGTGGCGAGAAGAGCCAGGTTCTATTGGGTGTTACCGGGTCTGGAAAAACATTTACCATGGCCAATGTTATTCATGAAACAGGTAGACCCACCTTAGTTTTATGTCATAACAAAACCTTGGCCGCTCAATTATATGGTGAATTTAAACAGTTCTTTCCTGAAAACGCGGTGGAGTATTTTGTTTCGTATTATGATTATTATCAACCAGAAGCCTATATACCCACATCAGGTACCTACATAGAAAAAGATTTATCTATTAATGATGAAATTGAAAAACTAAGGCTTTCCGCCACCTCTGCCCTTTTATCAGGACGTAGAGATGTGATTATTATTTCTTCCGTTTCTTGTATTTATGGTATTGGAAATCCAAAAGATTTTAATGCTAATATTATTGAACTTAAAGTTGGACAGACTATTAGTCGTAACAAAGTGCTTCACCGATTAGTGGATTCTATGTACTCCAGAACAACTGCAGAGTTTGAACGGGGAAACTTTAGAGTTATTGGCGATTCAGTGGACATTTTCCCCGCCTATGCTGATGAAGGTTACAAAGTAATTTTTTGGGGAGATGAGATCGAAGAAATCCATTTATTCAATCCGGTTACGGGAGATAAAATTGAAGCATTTGAAGATATACGAATCTTCCCCGCAAACATCTTCGTTACCTCAAAGGATACCATCCAATCGGCTCAAGTTATTATTGCTGAGGATATGAATAAACAGGTGGAATACTTCAATAATAACGGAATGAAATTAGAGGCCACACGTTTAGAGGAACGGGTGAATTACGATTTGGAAATGATTCGTGAATTGGGCTATTGTTCTGGGATTGAAAATTACTCTCGCTATTTTGATGGTCGAGAACCGGGTTCTAGGCCTTTCTGCCTATTGGATTATTTTCCAGACGATTATTTAATGATGATCGATGAAAGCCATGTAACCGTATCTCAAGTAAAAGCTATGTACGGAGGAGATCGATCTCGAAAGATGAACTTAGTAGAATATGGCTTTAGACTACCATCTGCAATGGACAATAGACCGCTTACCTTCTCGGAGTTTGAAAATATTCAAAATCAAACTATTTATGTAAGTGCCACTCCTGCCGATTATGAGCTTCAAAGAACAGAAGGGGTTTACGTAGAACAAGTGATTCGACCAACCGGATTAATTGATCCGATTATTGAAATTCGCCCAGTTGGCACGCAAGTAGATGATTTACTGGAAGAAATTAGGTTAAGACAAAATACCGAAGAACGTGTTTTAGTGACTACACTTACCAAAAGAATGAGTGAGGAACTAACCAAATACCTCATCAAAAATGGAGTTAAATGTAGATACATTCATAGTGAGGTAGACACACTAGAAAGAGTTGAAATATTACGTGATTTAAGATTGGGTGTATTTGATGTTTTGGTAGGTATCAACCTACTTAGAGAAGGATTAGATTTACCTGAAGTTAGTTTAGTTGCCATACTGGATGCCGATAAAGAAGGTTTTTTACGTTCAGAGACCTCCATGACGCAAACAGCAGGTAGAGCCGCCAGAAACGTTAAAGGGAAAGTAATCATGTACGCAGATAAGATTACCGGATCTATGCAGCGAACCATCGATACTACTGACCTCCGGAGGGCAAAACAAATGAAATACAATGAGGAACATGGAATTGTCCCTACTCAAATTGTACGTTCTAAAGATTCAATAATGAATCAAACCGCTGTGGCCAGCTTCCAACCTACCACAGCCGAAGCACATGCATACATGGAAAATGAAGCTTCTTCATTGGCTGCAGATCCAGTAGTAAAATACATGACTCACTCCCAATTGGAGAAAGCAATTACCAGGGCAAAAGGACAAATGCTGAAAGCATCCAAAGCACTCGATTTTATTGAAGCTGCTCGTGTTCGTGATGAAATGAAACAATATCAATCACTACTAGCTGAAATGGAAAATTAACAGAAACAGAAAACAAATGAAAAACATACTATTCGCTGTAATTATCTCGATAATTACCATCTCGTGTCACACTCAAAAGGAAACCGTTAAAACCGAGGTTACTGTTAGTTCCAGTACAGCTGACCAAATAGAATTAACGGTAGACGAACCACGAGATTCAACCAGCCTTTTAATCATATCTATTGATGAATCCAATAATATGAAAGACATTGGAGATGAATATACTATTGAATCTGCCGAAATTAAAAACAATCAACTTTGGCTTGCTGTTTCCTACGGTGGCGGATGCGAAGAACATGAATTTAAAATGTTATTCAATAATGCCTATCAAGAGCGCTTGGATGAAGAAAGTGGCCAATCTGGTTTAATTAGTTTAACGCTAAACCATCATGGCAATGACGACCGTTGCCGAAGCATAGTTCGTCAAAACATACGTTTCGATTTAAAACCAATTAAAAACCCGGGCTATAAAAATCTTATTATCCGCATAAAGGAATGGGAAGAAGAGTTAATCTATGGATACAATGACTAAAAAAATTGAATAATACATCTTATTTTTAGAAACCTAATTATAATATAAAATACATGAAATTTTAAAACCTTCAATTTGAAATTGAAAAACCCGCTTTGAGTTTGTGTACTTCTTTAAGATCAAAAGAGATTGACTTTAAATAATCATCATTTTCGAAGTTTTCATGACTGTATATTTAAAGTAAATGACCAAATACAATAAACCTTAAGTAGATATACGGAATACTTTTACCGCAACTTAATCAGCAAGTTTAACATGAAAAATAATATTATCCTTCAATACTTATTTCTTCTTGGATTTTGCACCAGCATACTAGCTATTTCTTCTTGCAAAAAAGACGAAACTCCGTGTTGCGACAAAAACAACCCAGAATGTCCGAATTACGACC
>JBLFZF010000111.1:0-10004 GCA_047610145.1 Salibacteraceae bacterium
CCGTTTTTAAATACCACACAAGCTGCTACCGGGTACTCACCCTGAATATTAGAGTTGTCAAAACATTCCATATGCACCGGGAGCTCCGTCAGTCGGATGTCTTTTTGAACTTGCGCCATAATACGCTTCGAATGTGCATCAGGGTCTATTTTTTCCATTGCTTTGTACCGATCCATCATAAAATACTTGGCATTCCGAGTAGACATATCAATCAGTTTCTTTTTGTCGCCAATTTTAGGAATCGTCACTTTCACATTGTTTATAGGAATATCTATAGGTATGGATAAGTATAGTTCTTTTGATTCGCTATCAAACTTTTGGCGAATCTCCGCAATTCCAATAGCCATTAACTCTTCATCGGTTTCCTCGAGTTTTTTACGGATTTCTAGGGTGTGTAACTGAACTACAGCCCCACTATTAATCTTTAAAAAATTCACATATCCCGCGTAGCTATCCGATACAATACTGAACACATCTACGTCATGGATTTTGTAATTTACTACCGTAGATTTGGCTTGATAGTTTTCTAATAGCCCAATTCGCTCTTTTAATTCTTGTGCCTTTTCAAACTCTAAATTCTCTGCAAATTCAGACATGGTGTGCTTTAAATCTCGCGTAAGATCTCCTAAATTTCCTTTTAGAATATGACGAATTTCGTTGATGCTTTGATTGTAAGCGGGTTCACTTTGTTTGTTTTCACACCCGCCTAAGCAATTTCCAATATGGTACTCTAAACACAAACGGTATTTCTTATTGGCAATATTGGTTTGTGATAAATTGTAAGAACATGTGCGCAGTTTATACAGTTTTCCGATAATACCTAATACGGTATGCATCATTTTCACGGAAGCGTAAGGACCATAATATTCGGACCCATCTTTAATCACGTTTCGGGTAGAAAAAACTCTAGGAAATGGTTCTTTTTTAATGCAAATCCAGGGGTATGTTTTATCATCACGAAGCGCTACATTGTAATGTGGCTGGTGCTTTTTAATGAGTGAATTTTCCAGTAATAAAGCCTCGTATTCAGTTTCAACTACAATGTATTCAATGTGGTCAATTTTTCGAACAAGGATTTTCGTCTTATGATTTTCGTATTTGATTTTATTGAAATACGAAGAAACCCGATTCTTTAAATACTTTGCTTTTCCTACATACAAAATTTTACGGTCTTTATCGTAAAACCGGTATACACCTGGCTTTTTGGGCAGGTGCCGTACTATTTCTTTTATATGATCAGGAGTTTCCATTCGCGAGTCACGAAATTAATATTTCGCGCTCGAGAGTGGATGTGAATTTGGGTTAATATTTTTGCAATTTGAACGATTTTTTTATTCACTTGGTGCTGCTACCGTTTTACCTTCTTCCAAAATTTCAAATAACTTATCTAAGTTTGGGGTAAGGATAACTTCAATACGTCTGTTTATCGCTTTGTGTTCAGGAGAGTCATTTTTAGCAATTGGGCTAAATTCACCTCGGCCAGCTGCGGTAAGTATAGCGGGGTCTAAATCGCTACTCAAAAGCATTATTCTAACCACAGATATAGCACGTTCAGATGATAATTCCCAGTTGTCTTTATATTTTCCCGTTCCTTTCAATTTATCACTATCCGTATGGCCTTCTACTAATACCGTTAAGTCTTGCTGTCCTTCCAACGCTTTCCCTAATTGAACTATAGCTGTCTTTCCTTCGGCTCCTACCGAGGTGCTTCCGCTTCCAAATAAAAGTTGGGCTTCCATAGAAACATAGACTCTGCCATTTTTTTGTTCTACGGTAATTCCTTTGTCTTCAAAGCCAATTAGCGCTTCTTTAATTTGATTTTTCAAACGGTTTACAGCCGCATCTTTTTGGGCTAATAAATCTTCCAATTCTTTTACGCGAGCCTCCCGTGCATGTAAGTCAGAGTTTAATTGAGACAACTCACTTTTTTGAATGTTCAAATCGTACGCCAGTAACTTTAAACTATCTTCTTTCACCTGTAAAACCTCTTGCGTTTCTAAAAGCTGCGCCATTAACTCTTTGTTTTCTCTACGAGAACCAGAACTTAGCACTTCTTGTTTAGCAACCAAGGCAGCGTTGGTTTTCAAGAGTTTATCATATTGGTATTGAAGTTGACGAAATTGTGCCCCAGTTCTTGCGGTATCCTTTTTAAGAGTCGTGAATTTCTCTTCCGCTCGTTTTAAATTAGAGGCGTTTTCGGTATTTGATTTTTCTAAACGGGCATTCTCCGTAGCTAAATAACTTCTGTTTTCTTCACATTTTTCGTAGTTGTCGGTAATTTCACTTACCTTTTTTGCGGGCACACACGAGGTGATAGTGGCCGCAATAAATGCGATGAATAATCCTTGAGATAAAAACTTATATGTCATAATTCTACTTTAAAATACGTTGCAAATTTCACTATCAAATCAACCTAAAACAAAGGCCTATCCAATAGTTGTAAACAAATAACGGTTGGGTAAATAGATTTTTTCCGCTGAGCTAACAATTTTTAACGATTGAAGTGGCGTCTGATGTGATGGTAATACTCCATTGGAGAGCTTTAATCTGTTTTGAGATAGAGCGTTCGCAGTACCCATTGAATGACGTTCAATTTAGCCACGCATTAAATAGGTTTTAGGTTATAAAATTGGGATGGTTTTTTCTAAAAACAGGTAGCAACCAAAACACGAACGGTTAAGATTTGTGTATTCAAATCAGTTTAAAAAAATAGGATTAAGAGTAAAAAGATTACGCCCTACTCTAGAAAGAAATTTTTAGTTGGCTAACGGGTTATTTGCCTTGGTTTTGTAGTGTTTCTCAGTCCAACTAATTACTATATTTGTGGGCTAAATAATTATCTAAAATGACTACAAATCCACAAAGACATCTGGTTACTTCGGCCTTACCATACGCAAATGGGCCGCTTCATATTGGGCATATTGCCGGGGCATATTTGCCAGCCGATATTTACGTGAAGTTTTTACGCATGTGTAAGGAAGATGTTGTTTTTGTTTGTGGTTCAGATGAGCACGGTGCTGCCATTACCCTTCGGGCAAAGAAAGAGGGCATTACTCCGCAAGAGATTGTAGATAAATATCACGGCATCAATAAACAAGCGTTTGCTGATTTTGGTATTGATTTCGATATTTACCATCGTACCTCTTCTAAACTCCATCACGAAACCGCTTCCGAATTTTTCTTGAAACTAGAAGAGAATAATGTTTTTGAGGTAGAGGAATCGGAGCAGTTTTATGATGAAGAATACACTCAGTTTTTGGCCGATCGTTACGTTACTGGAACTTGTCCGAAATGTAGTAATGAAAATGCCTATGGGGATCAATGTGAAAAGTGTGGGTCTGCGTTAAGTCCGACTGAATTGATTAACCCAAAATCAACCTTATCTGGTAAAGCACCAGAAATGAGAAAAACGAAACATTGGTACCTGCCAATGAATCGTGATGAACAGTGGTTGAAAGAATGGATTACTACGGGTAAATTGGATGGAGAAGAACAACACATCCCTTCAGAATGGCGTAACCAAGTTCAAGGTCAATGCATGAGTTGGATTGATGGTGGATTAGGTGCGCGTGCCATGACTCGTGATTTAGATTGGGGGGTACCTGTTCCTTTAAAAGAAGCGGACGGAAAGGTATTGTATGTGTGGTTAGATGCACCAATTGGCTATATTTCTGCAACTAAGCAATGGGCTGCGGATAATGGTAAGAATTGGGAAGATTATTGGAAAAAAGATGAAAACACACACTTAACACACTTTATTGCGAAGGATAATATTGTTTTTCATGCTATTATTTTCCCTATTCTATTAAAGGCGCATGGTGATTTTAACTTACCGTATAATGTACCAGCTAACGAGTTTTTGAATTTGGAAGGAGATAAAATCTCCACCTCTAGAGAATGGGCCGTTTGGTTGCATGAATATATTGCAGAATTTGAAGGGAAAGAAGATGAGTTAAGATACGTTTTGACTTCCATTGCGCCTGAAAATAAGGACAGTGAGTTTACTTGGAAAGATTATCAAACACGCGTAAATAGTGAATTGGTAGCGATACTTGGAAATTTTGTTAATCGCTCGCTGGTTTTAACGCAAAAATATTATAACGGAGTGATGCCAGCTTTGGGTGAGTTGGCCAATATCGATTCCGAAGTACTTGCAGAAATGCAAGCCATTCCTCTGCGGGTGGCCGAAAAAATTAAATCACATAAGTATAGAGATGGACTTGCTGCGGCAATGACAATGGCTCGTTTGGGTAATAAGTATTTGGCAGATACAGAACCTTGGAAATTGGCAAAAACAGACCCGGTTCGTGTGGCGACTATTTTACATATTTCGAACCAAATAGTAGCTAATTTAGCGATTGTAATGCGTCCGTTTTTACCCCACACATGCGATAAATTAAATCAATTTTTGAAGCAGACATCTTTGGATTGGGAAAGTGCTGGGCAGTCAGATTTGTTGGCGGAAGGTCAACAATTTGAAAAACCAAGTTTGTTATTTGCTAAAATTGAAGATGCGCAAATCGATGCGCAAATCGAAAAACTAAACATTCGAAAAGCAGAAAAAGAAAAAGAGGCTAAAGTTAAGCCCGTTTTGGAGCCTAAAGAAAATATCACGTTTGATGAGTTTCAAAAGATGGACCTTAGAATTGGTACAGTTCTGGAAGCTGAAAAAGTGAAAAAAGCGGATAAGCTTTTAAAGCTGAAAGTGGATACTGGGGTAGATATTCGCACCATTGTATCCGGGATTGCAGAGCATTTTACACCCGAGGAAATTGTTAATAAGCAAGTGACTGTTTTGATGAATTTACCTCCTCGAAAAATTAGAGGAGTGATGTCTGAGGGAATGCTTTTAATGGCTGAAAACGAAAATGGTGGACTCGATGTTTTGCATGGTTCAAATGCGAATTCTAGCGGTGATTTAATCGGGTAGAAATAAATTTTTATTAACAAACTTTACGCTTATTTTAGTGCCTTGGTTATTCTGGCAACCAAGGCACTAAAAAGTACGTCTGTATTATTAGCTTTATTGTTAGAAGCATTAGATAACTAGTCACATATTGAATACCTATTCACACTATATGAAACATATTATACTCCTTTTATCTGCCGTTCTTTTTTCCTGGTTTATGCCTTCATCTGCATTAGCTACCCATATTTCTGGGGGTGAAATCACTTATGAGCATTTAGGAAATGACTCTTTTTTGATCACGTTAACTTTGTACAGAGATTGTTCTGGAGCTGGTTTAGGTAATGGTAACAGAAGCATTAGTGTGTCTAGTTCATGTACTGGATCATCTAATTTGTCATTATCGTTGCAAAATTTGGGTGGTACCGAGGTATCTCAAATTTGCCCGGCCCAACTTGGAAATAGCACGTGTAGTGGAGGTTCTATTGCCGGTATGCAGAAGTATACATATACTGGAATTACCCAATTGAATACAAATTGTGTGGATTATACTTTTTCTTACGATCAGTTTGCGAGAAATGATAATGAGAATTTAACAGGAGGGGTAAATACATGGGGTATTTTAGTAGATGCGACTCTTAATTCTGTGTTGTATCCCAATAACAGTTCTCCTGCTTATACCGCTGATCCAATTCCTTACGTGTGTCAAAATCAGGCTGTTAATTACAATTACGGAGTAGTTGAAAATGATGGAGATAGTCTTTCATATGAGTTGATTGCAGCACGTCAAGATGGCCCTGCTATTAATTATGTAGCTGGTTTTTCTGCAGTATCACCCATCACCGGAATTACAATTAATGCGCAAACAGGTCAATTGAATTTTACACCAGGAACTCTTGGGAATTTTGTGGTGGTGGTGAGAGTAAATGAGTTTAATGGAGCGGGTCAACAAATATCTACAGTGATGAGAGATATCATGTTTGTGGTATTGAACTGTGGGTCACCTGCTAATAATATTCCAACAGCGCCTGATTCGGTAAAAAATATTGTGAATACAGTGGGCACAATCCTTCAAACTGCTCCGTTAGAGATAACCGCTCAAGTGGGCAATCGATTTTGTTTTGATGTTATTTTTACAGATTCTAATGTAGCAGATGCTGTTACAGTAACAAATAATGCGATTAGCGCTTTGCCAGGTGCTACGGCCATTGTTTCTGGAACGAGCCCAGTGACTACAACGGTTTGTTGGACAGTTCCTCCCGGGATGAATACTAACAATATTATCACTTTTCAGGCGAAAGATGATGCGTGTCCTATTTCAGGAAGTAATTCTATTTCCGTGACGATTATTATTCCTCCTCCTTCTAGTTTAAAAGGAGATTTAACCACTACAAATATTACCTGTAATGGCAGCTGTGATGGAACAGCTAAAGTAATACCCTCTGGGGGAGTAGGTCCGTATAGTTATTTTTGGATTCCAACAGGTGTTTGGTGTTGTCAAGGACTAGATACTATTTCTGGATTATGTCCTGGAGGCTATATTTTGATCGTTACGGATGAAGGAGATTCGGATCCGTCAACCAACAAATGGGATACTTCATTTACCATTACGGATGCTCCGCCAATGGCGATTTTACCACCAACTATTGTCGATGATGATTGTTCCACAAGTTGTGTAGGTCAGATAAGTACTTTCGCATTCGGAGGAACTTCACCTAGAAGCTTTTTATGGAGCAATGGAGGTACGGGTACGTCTATAGTTGGCGTTTGTGCAGGCACATATTCCTTAACTGTTACGGATGGTCAAGGTTGTCAGCAATCTATAAGTGCTATAGTTCAAGAGCCTACTCCACCTACTATTTTAATTGATTCTGTAGATTCGGTTACTTGTTTCGGAGGATCTGATGGTGCTATTTATTCTAGAGGAATTCCTACATGTGGCGTTAGTATAGATGCATGTACCTCACCAACATCGGTAGTAGTGGGCGCAGGAAACAGTACAAACACATTTTCTACATATCCTGCACCTTATGGAAATAGTTCGAATGGTGCTAGGCATCAAATGCTTTTTACAGCAACAGAACTAGCGGCTAACGGGGTTTTACCGGGTACAATTAGTTCCCTTGCCATGAATGTCCAATCTGTTGGAACTACTTTAAATTACGCAAACTTCACTATTAAAATGGGCTGTACTTCTGCAACCGACCTTACGGGTGGTTGGGAAACGGGTTTGACTGAAGTCGTAATTCCATTTACACATCAAGTAGCTACAGGTTGGAATACGCATAACTTTAATGTTAAATATTTTTGGGACGGGGTATCAAATGTCGTGATTGAAGTGTGTTTTAATAACCCAAATGCGACCGCATCGGGTAATGCTTTAACTTTTCATACGGCCACAGCTAATCAATCGGTTAGATATTATAATGACAATACAAATTCTGTTTGTGGGAGCACTAATTTAACGGCTACCTCGGCAAACAGACCAAATGTAAGGTTTGGAAATTGTGCATCAACGTATTCATACGCATGGTCTCCCGCTCCAGCTTTAGGTCAAACTACATCCACAGCAACAGGTTTGTTTGCGCAAACCTATGCGCTAACCGTTACTTCTGATGGTGATGGCTGTACCGCTGATACTACAATAATTATAGATCAGCCCGCGGTTATTGATCCCATTATTACTTTAACGAACCCTATTTCTTGTGGGGGAATTTGTAATGCGGCTATTTCTATTGCTTCAACAGGTGGTCAAGGTCCTTATACGTATGCATGGGATAATGGATTACCAGCAACCACCACTCACAGTAGTTTGTGTGCTGGAGTGTACAATGTAACAGTAACCGATTTTAAAAATTGTCAAGTGACACAGTCCATCACTATCACAGAGCCTTCTCCTATTGTTGCAACCACAACGATTAACACTGTGATTTCTTGTTCTGGAATATGCGATGGTAATGTAACCGTAAGCGCGACAGGAGGAACTGCTCCAATAACTTTTGCTTGGCCAGGTGGTTTAACCGGTGGTACACAAGCGGCATTGTGTGCCGGTTCATATGACGTAACTGTAACGGATGGGGCCGGATGTTTTATTAATCAGATCGTTATTTTAACCGAACCCGCTTTATTAACCGTTTCATTAGCCACGGTAGGAAATATTCTATGTAACGGAGATAATACAGTGAACATAAACTCAACCGTTGCAGGAGGGTCAGTACCGTATACCTTTTTATGGGCTCCGGGTGGTGAGGTGACTTCAAATCTATCAAATCAAGGAGCAGGTACGTACGATATTACGGTGACGGATGACCATAATTGCGAGGCTATCGGTCAAGTTATTATTACAGAGCCTACCCCATTAGTTGTGAATATTGTACAAACCGTATTTATTCAATGTAACGGAGATTTAACCGCTTCTATAATAGCTAACCCTTTAGGAGCAACACCCAATTATACTTTTGTTTGGTCTAATGGTATAACTACTTCGGTTAACTCAGGAATCGGTGAAGGTACCTACACCGTTACCGTTACCGATGATAATGGATGTTTTGAAACCCAAAGTATCTTAGTCACAGAACCTACGCCAATAGTTGCTAATCTAACTATTGATTCTCCGATTTCATGTAATGGCGTTTGTGACGGACAAGTTAGTGTTGCTCCTTCAGGAGGAACGTTCCCGTATACAGTAGTATGGCCAGCTGGCGTAACCGCTGCTGGAAACACTGCTACAAATATTTGTGCTGGAGTTACGTTTAATGTGACCATAACGGATGGGAATAATTGTGAGATTATCACCCCAATAACATTGACTGAACCAGCAGCCTTAGTAGCCACAGTTTTGGTTACTCAAGTAATTTCTTGTGGCGGGGTTTGTGATGGACAATTGACGGTAGGTGTTGCAGGTGGAACTGCTGCTTTTAGTTTTATCTGGTCAAATGGATCCACTGCTTCCACGCTAAACTCTCTTTGTACAGGTAGTTATACGGTAACAGTAACCGATGGAAACGGGTGTACGGATATCGTTACTCAATTTTTAGCGGAGCCTACTCCAGTTACCGTAACTATTAGTTCTACAGGTACAAACTTATGTGCCGGAGATCAAAATGTAGATTTGTTAGCGGCAGCCTTGGGTGGTACACCTGGACATACCTATGCTTGGTCAAACGGAATAAATAATGCATCTAATCCAAACCTTGGAGGGGGTACATATACGGTGACAGCTACCGATGCGAATGGGTGTGAAGCCATTGAATCACAAGTTGTTGGAGAGCCAACACCATTAGTATCTGCTCAAAATATTGATGCTCCAATTTCTTGTAATGCTATTTGTGATGGTATTATTACTGTGTCAGTAAGTGGGGGTACTCCAGGTTATACATTTACTTGGCCTAGTGGTGCGGTTGGAGCAACTCAAAATGGACTATGTGCAGGAACTTATGTAGTGTCTGTTGATGATGGAAATGGGTGTCAGGTGACCGAAACAATAATTCTGACAGAACCGACAGCTATAGTAATGACCTCTGCTATTAATACAGAAATTTCTTGTAATGGAATTTGTGACGGAGATGTCACTGTGTCTACTACCGGAGGAACCGCGCCAATCACTATAGCATGGCCTGGTGGTTTAGTTGGTGGAAATCAAACGAACCTTTGTGCCAACTCTTATGTTGTAACAGCTACCGATGGAAACGGATGTTTTAATACGATCACTATTAATTTGATAGAGCCCGCATTATTAACAGTTTCACTAGCTCAGGTGGGAGTTATACTTTGTAACGGAGATACAAATGTGAATATTAATTCCACCATAACAGGTGGAACTATAAATTACTCATATTTATGGGGCGGGGGTGAAACAACCGCGAATCTCACAGGTGTTGGTGCCGGAAGTTACGCGCTTACGGTGACGGATTCAAAAGGATGTGTAGAAGATGAAATCATTGCGGTTACTGAGCCTACACCTCTCGTATCAGGGATTACCCAAACAGCATTTATTTCTTGTGGAGGCGCACCTACCGCAGCATTACTAGCTGCTGGAACCGGAGGCACACCAAATTACACCTTCTTATGGTCTACTACTGCGATTACACCAAATATC
>JBLFZF010000112.1:0-9968 GCA_047610145.1 Salibacteraceae bacterium
ATTAAAAGACGTTTGTATATTTTTTGGTTGCTTCATCCGCCTTCAATGATACATATAAAAATTAAAAAAAAATACTTTTCTGGCCTTGTGAGGTCGCCCTGTAGGGGGTGTTTTTTTCGTGTGAGTAGTTTTTCTTTATTTTCTTAATAAAATAATTTTCAATTTTTTTTTATTAATTTTTCATGATTTTAAATAGGTGTGTAGGTAGTTATGGCATAGGTGATTAGGGTGAGTAATTATTATAATTTTAATTGATTTTTTTTGTGAATTAGTTTAAATAACACTGTTTACTTTCAATAAAGACTTGACACGTATGTAAAGTGAGGCTAAATTTGGCGGGCTAAAACAACCTTGTATGTATTGGGTGTTTAATTTAAAAATAGAAATATACGGACTAGATAAAAGCTTAAATCCAATCTCAAAAATGTTCCGAAATGGGAACTTAACAATCGAATTTATTCGATAAATCAATATTTATCCATGAAAATTGAAGACCATTCTCACAAATTATTAAACTAAAATAAATATTAAATGAAAAAATTTACATTATTAATGGCGTTCGTAATGGCGCTTTTTGTGATTCCCACGGCATTTGCTCAAACGGGATCAACATTTACTAATTCACTTTCTATAGCCTCTTTACCTAACGTATTGACAGGCGAAACGACTTGTGGATTTGGAAATAACTATACAATTTCAGATATTGCTTGTTCAGGTTCTTACCTAAGTGGTGATGAAAAAATATATAGTTTCACTCCATCATCTAATATTACAGATTTTAATGTGGAGTTAACCAATATTGGTACTTCATGGTCAGGTATGTTCATAACTGATGATTCAACATCTTCTGGAAATTGTTTAGGAAGTGTTGGAACGAGTGGGACTGCAACTAAAGGTGTTTATGGTGTTTCGTTGGTTTCAGGAACTACGTATTACATAATTGTTTCTACGTATGCGACACCTCAGTGCATTGCATCATATGATATTAATATGTATGAAATAACTTGTCCTCAACCTAATGCTTTAGGGGTTTCTAACACGACTACCACTTCGGTAACATTAGATTGGACAGAAGCTGGAACGGCAACTGCTTGGGAATTAGAATGGCATACGGCTGGCTTTACGCTAGGTGCTGGTTCTACGGTTACACCTACAAGTAATTCAACCGGACTTACAGGGTTATCGGCAAATACAGCTTACGATTTTTACGTAAGATCAGGTTGTAGTTTAACGGATTCGTCTATTTGGTCTGGACCGTTCAGTTTTACAACCTCGTGTTCTGTTTTCACCCCTGATTATACAGAAACCTTTGCCACATTTGTACCAGGTTGTTGGGATGTAGCGGATGCAGGAAGCATTGCCACGGGACCTTCAAGTTTTGGAGCAAGTCCATGGAGCAGTAGTTCTTCAATTGGAAATACGGTATCAATCAACTTATATACTTCTAGCAGAAGTGATTGGGTTTTATCTCCATTTTTCGATTTATCTGTTGGAGGTTATGAGGTTTCTATTGATGTAGCAGTTACAAACTGGAATAGTTCAGCTGCTGATGCTATGGGATCAGATGATTCTGTTCGCTTAGCCTATTCTGATGATGGAATTACTTGGAATACCTTAGTAACTTGGACCGTTGCGGATGCATTATCAAATACTTTGAATAGTATTGTTGTCGCTGTGCCATCTACAGGTACAAATGTTCAATTTGGAATTTTAGCTACAGATGGTCCTGTAGACGACCTAGCGGATTATGATTTTCATATCGATAATTTTGTGGTTCGTACTCCTCCTTCTTGTTTTGCGGTATCATCATTAACTGCAACAAACTTATCACCAACTTCTGCTGATTTAGGATGGACAGAAAATGGAACAGCTACAACTTGGGATATTGAATGGGGTACTGCTGGTTTTACTCAAGGAAGTGGTACAATTATTACTGGAACAACAACTAACCCAAATTCACTTTCAGGGTTAACTGCCAATACTTCGTATGAGTACTATGTAAGAGCTGATTGTGGTAGTGCTAGTTCAGCTTGGGTTGGACCTTATTCTTTTTTTACCGGACATTGTATACCTTCTCCATCTAGTGTTGATGGAATTGGAATCACCAATGTTTCTATGGATACATTGAACAATTCTACAGGTTCAGAAACAAATAATTATGGCGACTACTCTGCGATGATTGCTAACGCGGGTCAACAAACTAACTTGTCGATTAGTGTTACATTAGAAACAGGATATTCGTATAACGTTTGGGCATTTGTAGATTGGAATAATGATTTAGATTTTGATGATGCAAGTGAGCAGGTTTATTTAGGTGAATCTACTTCTGCAAACCCATATACGTTAAATGCAACTTTAGCAATTCCTTACAATGCTTCTTTAGGGAACCATAGGTTAAGAATTGGGGGTGCAGATAATGGTTTAGGAAATATTGCGCCATCTAGTCCTTGTTATTCAGGTTCTTATGGAAGTTTTGAAGATTATACATTGAATGTAACTGCAGGTCCTTCTTGTTTTGCTCCAGATAGTTTGATGGCTATGAACCTTTTATATAACTCAGCTGATTTAAGCTTTGTAGAATTGGGCTCAGCAACTGCATGGGAAGTAGAATGGGATACAATTGGATTCACAATGGGTAATGGAACTACGGTTTCTGCGACTTCTATTCCACTAAGTATTTCTTCTTTAACTGCGGAAACGGGTTACGAATTTTACGTAAGATCAGTTTGTGGTCCAGGAGACTCTTCTTTATGGGTTGGTCCGTATTCGTTTATAACACCTCCATCATGTCCTGCACCTGATACTTTGTTAACCTCTAATGTGACAAACAGTACGGCAGACTTATCTTGGATTGAAATGGGTGCTGCTACTAATTGGGAAGTTGAAATTGATACTGCCGGATTCGGTTTAGGTACAGGTGCTAGAAACGCTGTTACCGCTAACTCATATTCTGTAACTTCTTTAGCAAGTAACGCGATGTACGAATTTTACGTAAGATCAGTTTGCGGTTCGGGAGACTCTTCTGTGTGGGTGGGGCCAATTTCTTTTCAGACTAATTTAGATGTGATTACATCATTCCCATACCTGAATGGCTTTGAAAATGGATTGGATACATATTTAGGTTTATCTGATTCTGCTGAGTCGAATGCCTCAATTAATGCTTTGGCTGCTAACGGTACGGGTTTTGGTGTATTATTAACGGGTAATTCATCTATTGATTTTGTTGGAGGAAGTAATTCAGCAACCGAAAATGAAGCTTTTGTAACCAATTCATCTCATGTTTCTTCCATTATTATGCAGGTAGATGCTGCAGGCCAAACTGGTTTGGTTCTAGAGTTTGATATGAAACAAACGTATACTTTTGGCCCTAACTATTCATGGGGTAGAGTACTGATTAATGGTATGATAGTAGGAAGTGCATTTAATCCAACAACAGCTGGATCTGATGCATTTGAAACTATAAGCATTGACTTATCTGCTTATTCAGGTACACAATTTACCGTTGAGATTCAACATTCAGGTAAATACAACTTAGCCAATGGGTCTGGTGGTAACGGTGATGAAGCATTTATTGATAATGTGAAAATATTCGAACCAATGACGTCAACTATGGCGGGTACCAATTTAAACTGTAATAATGCAGGTGATGGATCAGCAACTATAACAGTTGCCGATGGTTACCCAACTTATTCTTATTTATGGAGTAATGGGGATACTACTGCTATGGCAGACTCATTAAGTGCAGGAGTCCACTATGTAACTGTAACAGGTTCATTCGGGTTAATGCTAAATGATACAGTTACTTTAACTGAACCAGCAGCTTTAACGTTAGCCTTAGGTAACGACACAACTGTTTGTTTAAATGCTTCATTAACCTTAGATGCAGGAATATTTGCTTCTTATTTATGGAATGATGGAACAACTATGCAAACGAGAGCTACTGTAAATAATGCAGTAGCTACTACTAGTTATTCTGTAACGGTAACAGCTGCAAATGGATGTACCGCGATAGATATGTTAGATGTATCAGTTGCAGCTCAGCCAGTAGTGACTTTAGGAAACGATACAGTGGTATGTGATTCCCTAACGTTATCCTTAGATGCAGGAACATTTGCTTCTTATGTATGGGATGATGCTTCAACAATTCAAACAAGAATGACTGCCTATACTTTAGGTGCAATTGATTATTCTGTGGAAGTAACAGATGCGAACGGTTGTACAGGCAATGATACTATTCAAGTAACAGGTGTTGCACCAGTAATGGTTGACTTAGGAAGTGATACTGTTGTTTGTAACGGTGACGTTTATACCTTAGATGCAGGAACATTTGCGTCTTACTTATGGGATGATACCTCTAATACGCAAACAAGAATAACTGTTTCTACTTTAGGTGCGGTTGATTATTCTGTTGCAGTAACAGATGCTAGTGGTTGTGTAGGTAATGATACTATTGAAGTTACAGGTGTAGCCCCAATAGTGATTAACCTAGGAAGTGATACCGTGGTTTGTAATGGTGATACGTATACGTTAGATGCAGGAGCAGGTTTTACAACTTACTTTTGGGTTAATGGATTTAACACACAAACAGTGGATGTAGTTTCTTCATCTGCTGGAACTGTTACATATTCTGTAATAGTTGAAGATACGAATGGGTGTGCCGGTGCAGATGAAGCAATTATTACGACTAAAGATCCAGTATTAGTGGATTTAGGTCCTGATACAAACATTTGGCAAGCGGGTACAACAGAGATTACTTTAAATGCTGGAACTGGCTTTACTTCATACTTATGGAGTGATAACATGACTACTTCACAAACTTACGTGGTACAACAATCTAACTCTGGTTCTGTATCTGTTGTGGTTGAAGACGCTGATGGTTGTGAAGGAATGGATACAACAGTTGTGAAATTTGTATTGGGTGTGGATGAGTTTAATGCAAGTGCATTAAAAATGTATCCTAATCCAGCAGTTGATCAAGTAACTGTTGAATTAAGCAACTTTGGTTCTGCTAACAATGTAGATGTTACTTTCATGACGATAACAGGTCAAGTAGTTATGTCAGAAAGAATCAATGTTTCAGGTAATTCTTATACCGAAACGTTTGATGTTTCTGCATTAGCAACAGGTACTTATTTAGTTAAATTTGATGTAAACGGTGAAACCGTTATTCGTCAGTTTGTTATTAAATAACACCTTTTAAATATCACAAAAAAAGCCGCTTCGAAAGAAGCGGCTTTTTTTGTGCGTTAATTCCGTTTTAAAGGAGATAAAAAAAAAGCCAATCTGCAATAGATTGGCTTTTTCTTATTTATGTTTTGAGTTTAGTGCTCATGACCATCTGGGCCATGAACATGTCCGTGCGCTAATTCGTCTTCCGTAGCTTCACGTAATTCAATAATATCTACATCAAAGTGAAGTTCAATATCAGATAAAGGGTGATTTAAATCTAACGTAACATCGTCACCTTCTATTTTTGTAAGAGTGGCAATAGCCGTTCCTTCTTCACCAGTATCAATTTGAACTTGCATTCCAACAGCCATTTCTTCTTCTCCTTGAAAGCCAGATTTAGGAACCACACGAATCAATGATTCATCTCTGTTTCCATAAGCATGTTCTGGTTGAACGATAGCTTGAACCTTCTCTCCTTCTGATTTTCCTGCTAATTCTGTTTCTAAACCTGGTACGAGTGCTCCAATTCCTTGAATGTAGGCTAGAGGATCTCTTCCTTCTGAACTATCAATTACTAAACCGTCTTTATCGGATAGTTTGTAGTGCATCGTCACTACCGTGTTTTGTGCAATTTTCATTTTATAAAATTTGGTGCAAAAGTAGCCTACTAAATTTAATAAGAGGGGTGCTTTTAGATTATTTTGGGGAGGTGAAAAAAGAAAAGAAAAGTAGCTAATTACTGACTATTCTTAACAAAACTAAGTGCTTTTTGAACTTGTCCTAGCTCAGTGAAGTCGTTCTCTAATTAGTCAATTTTTCTCGTTCATATAGATAATACTACGCAACTTTTGAAAGTTATAGGCGCTCAGGTTGCTCTTTTAGAGTATCAATATTTTTTTTAATTGACTGGTAGAAAAGCACATGAACGTGATTTCTTGTCCGTAATTTAAAATGGAGTGATGTACTGAAAACTAATTATTTGACAATAATTTTATTTAATAGGTGATCATCCATCGGAGCATCACCACCCAATCTACTTCTATAGTGTGGCAAAGAGTGCTGAGAATCCATAATATTTCTAGGAATTGGCGTCTCTTTAAAATCTTTATTCAGTTTTCTGCCTGGTACTTCTGTACAAAACAAAAAGTTTGGTCCTGTTAGCTATGGGTTGGATTTCTCCTTCGATTGACATTTTTTCAGAATTCTTAAAAATAATTCGAATAGGGTAATGACGTTTTTTATCTACACATAAAATACCTACTTGAATTTGTGGAGACCTTTTGATCAAATTACCGACCACATAACCGTTAAACTCAACTAATTCATGATTACTTTGTATATAAAATTAGTTTCTTGTGCAAATCTTGAAAGTTTGATAACTAGCAAAGTAACAAGTATACCAAGGGTGCGGTTCATTCATAATGTTTAATAATTAGATTTTACACACTTAATTTTTTACTTGCATTAGCTTTAAAAATATTTTAAATCTAAAAAAAAGAAAAAAATATCAATAAATAATTAATGTTATTTGTTGATAAAAGAGTGGTTTTTTCTTTGGGATAGCTAGTAAACTTTATCTTAGTTTGTACCCATATTGATACCATTTTAAATTCATAGGGATATTTTAAATATGAAACACATTGCACTTTTAGGAGCAGGTAGATCTTCCAGCTCACTTATCAAATATTTATTGGATAATGCCAAAAAATCAAACTTTCACATTACAATTGCAGATCAAGAAATTGGCCATTTAACAGATATTGTTGGGGGTTCTGAATCGGTGACTCAAATAGTATTTAATGTTTTTGATGATGCTTCTCGAATTGCTTTAATTGAAAAATCTGATTTGATTATTTCCATGTTACCTGCTAGGTTTCATATCGTAGTCGCTAAAGATTGTGTTCGACTAAAGAAAAATATGATTACGGCATCTTATATTACGGATGAGATGAGAGCCTTAGATCAACCGGCTAAGGATGCTGGGGTTATGCTGTTAAATGAGATGGGGGTTGATCCAGGAATTGATCATATGTCGGCTATGCGAATTATTGATAATTTAAAGGCTAAAGGGGCTAATTTTTTGCAATTTGAGTCATTTACAGGAGGTCTAGTAGCTCCCGAAAGCGACAATAATCCGTGGGGGTATAAATTTACGTGGAATCCTAGAAACGTAGTTTTAGCCGGTCAAGGCGGTGCGGTAAAGTTTATACAAGAGGGTAGATATAAGTTTATTCCTTACCACATGTTATTTCGTAGGACAGAAAAAATTGAGGTTGATAAGTATGGTACTTTTGAAGGCTATGCAAACAGAGATTCTTTATCGTATAGAAGTTTGTATGGATTAGAAGACATACCAACTATGTATAGAGGAACCTTAAGGCGTCCCGGTTTTTGTAGAGCTTGGGATGTGTTTGTAAAGCTGGGTTTAACAGATGACTCCTATGTACTAGAGGACAGTGAGAAATTGACACACAGAAGTTTTTTAAATAAGTTTTTGGCTTTCCATCCGACAGATTCGGTAGAGTTAAAGCTGATGCACTATTTAAAGATTGATCAAGATTCTGATGTGATGAGCAAATTAGAATGGTTAGGAATGTTTATAGATGAGCCCGTTAATTTAAAAGAAGCAAGTCCAGCACAAGTATTACAAGGTATTCTAAGCAAGAAATGGGCGCTAGCTCCGCAAGATAAAGATATGATTGTGATGATTCATATGTTTGGATTTGAGTTAAACGGAAAGAGAGAGCTAATTACTTCTTCCATGGTCACTATTGGAGATGATCAGACATATACAGCGATGGCTAAAACTGTTGGGATTCCTGTAGGAATTGGAGCGCTAAAAATATTAGATGGTACCATTCATAAACCTGGAGTGCATCTTCCAGTAACAGCAGACATCTATGAGCCCGTATTGAATGAGTTAGAAAAATTTGATATCCAATTTTCGGAAGAGTCAAGTGATTATAAAGGGTATGACAATATATAGTTTGACACAGAGATATTAATTACTAAATTCGCTTAATGCAGGTATTTCGTTTTACTTTTCTATTTTTTGTATTCGGATTTTTTTTAAGCTCATGTGCTATTGAACCCGTGGAATGCACGGAGGGACCAGAAGCACCGGAAAAAGTAATCCCATATGAACTGGAATTTCCGATTGGATTTCCAGTTTTTGGAGTTCCGGAGGATAATCCGATGACGGTTCAAGGGGTGGAGCTCGGCAGAAAACTGTTTTATGATACTCGATTATCTGGAGATAATACGCAAGCATGTGCCACATGTCATATATCTCAAGCCTCCTATAGTGATTCTAATCGCTATAGTACGGGTATAGACGGGTCTATTGGAGATAGAAATGCCATGGCAATAGTAAACTTGGGATACTCATTTGCCTATTTTTGGGATGGTCGATCTACCACACTGGAAATACAAGCTTTAGATCCGGTAACAAACCCTATGGAAATGAACGCTAATTGGACAGACGTTTTAGTTAGCCTTAATGAAGATGTGTATTACCGTCAAAAATTTAAAGTCGCTTTTGATGTAGATGTTATTGATTCTTTAGATGTGGGTAAAGCATTAGCCCAGTTTGAAAGAACAATGATGTCAGGAAATTCCAAGTTTGATAGATCTAGACAAGGTGGAGAGACTTTAACGCCTAGTGAAACAAGAGGTCAGTTAATATACACTACTGAAAGAGCCGATTGTTTTCATTGCCATGGTACGACACTATTAATGGGCTTTACCTATGAGAACAATGGTTTACAACAAACTTTATTAGATCAAGGTAGAGGTGGTGTTACCGGAAACCCGTTCGATGTGGCCAAATTTAAACCACCTACATTAAGAAATATTGCCCTAACCGGACCGTATATGCATGATGGTAGGTTTCAAACATTGAAAGAAGTCATAGAGTTTTATAATTCTGGTGTTAACCAAAGTTCTCCAAATGTTTCTCCGCTAATGTTGAAGAGTAATAGACCAGGAGGTAGTTTGAATTTATCACAAGAGGAAAAAGATGATTTATTAGCATTTTTACTCACCTTGACCGATACCGAATTTATTACTAATCCTGCATTTATGGCTCCCTAAGGAGTTGTCTAGACATTCTGTGTAATCTGTTTTTATGATTTATAATGCTATTCTATTTAAACGAATTGACTAGTAGCTTAAACTAAGCCTACCTTTTTATCTTTTAACTTGGTCTTCGGATACCTAATGACAATTTGGTCGTTACATCATCCACAGAGGGGACATGGTTAAAATTCAAAATCACATTCACATATGTAAGACTCAAATTTCTATTAAAAGAACAGTGAGTTTGCTAAGCTTTGTTTTTACAATAGCGGTGAAGGTACTTGCCCAAGATATTCAATATTCGCAATTTTATGCGGCTCCACTATATTTAAATCCGGCTTTGGCAGGTACTTCAGAACAACATAGGATGAATTTGAACTTTCGAGATCAATGGCCTTCTATTCCTGGTAATTATATTTCTTATTCCATTTCTTACGATATCAATTTATTAGACGCCAATAGTGGAATCGGTTTTATTGCGAGTCGTGATCAAGCAGGCACTGGTGGATTAAGTACAACAACTATTGGTGGAAGTTATGCCTATAACATTAAACTCAATAGAAAGATGTCTTTTAGACCTGCGATAGGTTTGAACTATGGTTTAAGAACCGTAGATGTCTCTAAATTAACCTTTGGAGATCAGCTATTAACAGGTAGTGCTTCTTCCGTGCAAAGTAGCTCGCTTAACGACAGAGTTTCTTATGTAGATGTAAATGCAGGAG
>JBLFZF010000113.1:0-9906 GCA_047610145.1 Salibacteraceae bacterium
ACACAAGATGCCACATGGACCAATGACCTAGGATGCTGGGAAATTACTGAAGAGTACAGAGGTAAGGCATGGATGTGGATAAAATTCAAAAATGGCCAATGTCGTATTAGAGGCACTCAAAAATATTTTGGTGCAACTTATCAGTGGCTTACTACCGTTAAAGATTACGTAGGTAAATTATCTGGGCCTTCGTTTAATAATATTACCACCAAATATTGGATGTGGTCTTCCAAAGGTTCTTCTACACATATTTACTGGGGAGCTGCCACCGTAAACAACGCCTTACATGAATTTCGTGATTATGCCATACAAGACGGAATAAACACACCTCCAGATGGTTTAGATATTTATATTGGCAGGAATAACAAATATGGATACGCCTTAATGGGAGCACAATACTATATGGGAACAATGGTTGGTTCGGCAATTGCAACATCGGGTTTCTTTTTAGGCCCATTCGGTTACCTATCAGGAGCATTAGGAGCAGTGGCTACTGTAGTTTACCTTCCTGATATGTATATTGGAATAAACTTTCAGACATCTGACCAATTAAAAAGTCTTGCATATCATGAAATGGCACATGCCTCACACTATGATAAAGTAGGCTTAGCTTACTGGTGCGGGGTTGTAAACGCAGAGGTTAGTGCAAATGGCCATGGTACGAGTAGTAGTAATGGCGCAGATAAAATTGCCATAGTTGAATCATGGGCAGAATATCTGGGTGGATTAGATTATGCTCATAGAACATATGGGCCTAATAAATACGGCTCGTATTCTTTTGCTACTGATGCTGAAGCAACTTGGAACGAATCGTCAAACCACATCCCAATTGGACTGCATTGGGATTTAAATGACGCTGCAGGATCTGAGCCTACCTCATGGAATCAAGATGGTTCAGGTTCAACTATAGTGATTGATAATGTATCTGTTTTTTCAAACACTTTGATGTTCAACTTCTTAGGCTCAAGCACCAATAATATAAACGACTATAAGAATGATTTAACAAACAATCATTTAAATTCCACACCAAATACTAGTACTCAAGTAAACCAGTTGTTTAATAGTTATTAAAACAAATAAAGGCATGGTAGGCCTAGTAAACTATCATGCCTTTTTATAAAACCAATATTTATGAAAGTCATACTTCTACCACTAATGGTATATATCATGCTGATGAGTTCTTGTATTAAAGAGGAATGTAAATTTGATTACTCCGATTATGTATTTGAAATACCCTCTTCTTTCTCACCAAAAAAAGACACTTTTAATATTGGCGACACGATCACTATTTCATCAAAGTTTAGTGATGTAGTTTATGATAGATCAACGCAACAAGAGTATTCTCTTATTGACTTTAAGTTTTACCCAGATTTTAGAATCACAAAAATATCGCTGGACGAAGCAGATCGAGCTGCTTTTATCCGGTTTGATGTACTTCTAAACCCTGATTATCCTTTAGATCACTTTTATGGTCCTGTTTCAAAAGAAATGCATTATTATGGTCAATATCAATATAACAATTCCAGCTACGAACTAGAATTCAAATTCGTTGCACAGGACACCGGCTTATTTGTCTTCCAACATTTTACTTTCATTAACAGTTCAAGTAATAATGGACAAGAGCAGGAATTCCCAGGTAAATGCAAAAAAACGGGCCTCGACATTTTTGTGAATTCAAATAATAACGAGGACAACAACATTGATTTTTTGACCAATAGCCCGGATGAACATTATAACACTTGGATTCTAATAAAACCAACTGAGCGCTTTTATAAATCTGGCTGTTTTGCTTTCTATGTGAAATAGACCATTACTTAATATTGAAAAAGGCCTCCTTAAACGGGAGGTCTTTTTTTTTATGCGAAAAACCCAAAACAAAACACCCGTCCTTTATCTCATTTCTATGTTTCTTTTTCTTAATTTGTAGTACGAAAAAAAACGGGGGCATTATGAACGTATTAGTTGTAGGATCAGGAGGACGAGAACATGCATTTGCATGGAAACTGTCGCAGAGTGAAAAGGTAGATCAATTATTTATTGCTCCTGGTAACGCAGGTACTGCGTCTGTAGGAACTAATATAAATATTGGTGTCAATGATTTTCAAGCAATTAAACAAGCTGTTTTACTTCACGATGTAAAAATGGTTGTGGTAGGTCCAGAAGATCCGTTAGTTAATGGGATACGTGATTTTTTTGAGAAAGATGCTTCTTTAAAAGCGGTTTCCGTAATTGGCCCCAATGCAATGGGCGCAAAATTAGAAGGCAGTAAAGAATATTCAAAAGAGTTTATGATGCGTCATAACATTCCTACAGCACGCTATGCTTCCTTCACTATAGATAATATTGAAGACGGTTATACCTTCTTAGAAAGCTTGCATCCACCTTACGTTTTAAAGGCTGATGGACTTGCTGCGGGTAAAGGAGTACTAATTTTAGAAAATTTAAGTATTGCCAAACTAGAGCTTGAGGCTATGTTGGCCAACGCTAAATTTGGTATAGCAAGCAGCAAAGTAGTCATTGAAGAGTTTCTTACCGGAATCGAACTTTCGGTGTTTGTTCTTACCGATGGCACATCATATAAAATATTACCAGAAGCAAAAGATTACAAACGAATTGAAGAAGGCGATATTGGACTAAATACAGGTGGTATGGGAGCAATATCTCCCGTACCTTTTGCTCATGATGGCTTTTTGAAGAAAGTAGAGGAACAAGTAGTTAAACCTACCGTGAATGGTCTTCGTAAAGATGGGTTTGATTATAAGGGATTTATTTTTATCGGATTAATGAATCAAGATGGCGAGCCGCAAGTAGTAGAATACAATGTGAGAATGGGTGACCCGGAAACAGAAGCTGTAATACCAAGAATTAAATCTGACTTAATGGATTTATTTGAAGGTGTTGCTGATGGAAATTTGTCTGAAAAGGAATTTGAAATTGATGATAGAACAGCTGCAACTGTAGTAATGGTTTCGGGTGGTTACCCAGAAGAATACGAGAAAGATAAAATAGTAACTGGCCTATCACAAACAGATGGTTTAGTTTTTCATTCTGGTACTAAGCTAGAAAACGAGAATGTTTTAACCAATGGAGGTCGTGTTTTTGCTGTTACTGGATTAGCAAATAATCAAGCAGACGCATTAAAGAAAGTCTACATTAACGTAGACAGAATTAAGTTCGATAAAGTTAATTACCGAAATGATATAGGGTTTGATTTAAAATAATTGCAAAAATTAGAGAGCGGTAATTATTTTAACTTACCGTTTTCTTTCATTTCTTTAGCGTTATATTTTGCTTGCTTAAACAACCAAATTGTTAACCCTGTTGCGATCAAACTAATAAATACCCAGTTTACTGGGTCACCTAAAAGAGGAAGAATTTTGAAAGTTTCTGTAAAAAAGTCTCCTACTGCGTACCAAAAATCACTTGAATTCATCTGTCAAACTTTAATTACTACAAATTTATAATTAATTCAGTATGTTGCTACGAATTTTTAAAACAAGTCAACCTTTATCTTGGATTATTATCATTCTACTCTTGATTTTATCCAGAGCAACCCTATTCTCCCTATTTTTTAGCCCAAACTATGTTACTGAACCCTTATCTATAACTTCTAATTTAACTTATTTTTTAGGGTTCAACTACCCGGTACTTTCGCACATCCTTTCCCTAATTGTTATTATACCTACAGGGTTTTTACTTAACAAAATTGCACAAAACGTAAACCTATTCAAGGGAATTCACTACTTGTTATTTATGTTTTTCGGACTATTCACGCTATATGGTCCATATAATCTAGTATTAACTCCTTTTTTACTAGGACTGCCCTTGGTTTTATTCAGTCTAGCTATGATTTTGACGCAAGGAAAAGGAGAGATTTCGCTAGCCACAGTTTATAACGCATCTTTCCTTATTGGTCTTTCCACCCTGATATTCTTGCCAAACATTATCGTTTTCGCCATATTAATCAGTAGTGTGTTTTACGTTAATTCCGTTACTTGGAGAGCTGTATTAGTAGCTATAATTGGAATGATTACCCCATGGATCTTTCATGATGTGTTACTCTTCTCTTTTGATAGCGAAACAGAATTATTTAAAACCATACTCACCCGTGCAATTGTTCCCTTTTCCATATCAAACTTCCATCCAAATACCAGTAACCTATTATTATTTGGATTACTTGCTATTCAAGTGCCTTCCTATTTTTCCTCTGCTTCAAAAGCTATTGTGAAAATTCGAAAACCACTCATTCTCATGCTTTTTTACGTAGCTATTGGCACATTATTTAATGGGGTATTAGATCAGAATATGGGCTCCCTAATTAATGTTATTGCTATTCCCACCGCTATTATTTTCACCTCTTTTCAACTGGAGATAAAAAGATGGTGGCTAGGAGATCTTGTTTTTATTAGCCTATTGGGTGCCATCTTTTTAAATTATTGGGTCCAATAATTTAAAAAGATCAAAAAATACCAATTGCGTAATAAAAAACCGATTTTTGTAAGGAATACTAAATATACTTTTTGTGGAAGAACAAGTAATACTAGTTGATCAAAACGATCAAAAAATAGGGCTAATGAACAAAATGGAAGCCCATGAAAAAGCGCTACTCCATAGAGCCTTTTCCGTTTTTATTTTTAATGCTAAAGGCGAGTTATTAATTCAACAGCGCGCCCATACAAAGTACCACTCTGCAGGCGAATGGGCGAACACCTGCTGCAGCCACCAACGAAACGGAGAATCTACTTTAGAAGCTGCTCACAGGCGTTTACAAGAAGAAATGGGATTTGATGTTCCGTTAAAAGAAGTCTTTTCATTCACTTACAAACAAGCCTTTGGTAACGGACTTACTGAACACGAGTTTGACCATGTGCTATTTGGGGAATTTGAAGGGGAACCAAAAATGAACCCAGAGGAAGTGGCTGATTGGAAATACATCTCTATTTCAGACCTTAATTTAGCCATAAAAAACACGCCAAGTCACTATACTATTTGGCTTCAAATTGCCTTAAAAGAAGTAGAAAACCATTTACACAAAGCGAATAAATAATGAGAGTTCAAGTCAATAGAAAGGCCCATTTTAATGCAGCTCATCGTCTATTCAATCCAAATTGGACGGATGAAAAAAATGAAGAGATTTTTGGCTTATGCAACAATCCTAATTTTCATGGCCATAATTACAATTTAACGGTTTCTGTTACCGGAGATGTAGACCCGGAAACAGGTTACGTAATGGATATGAAAATATTAAAAGACATCATTAAGAAACAAGTAACTTCCAAACTAGATCACAAGAATTTAAATATAGACGTTCCTCAATTTAAAAACTTAATACCCACTGCTGAACATATTGCTTTTGTTTGTTATACCTTGATTAAGGAAGTTTTGCCAGAGAATTTAGAATTACGTATAACGCTTTTTGAAACAGAAAGAAATTGGGTCACGTATCCTGTTAGTTAATAATAAAACCAGGAGTTTCCACTTCATTACTATAATGACCGGCATTGTCTAATATTCGTGCTTTAAACATCACAGAATCATATCCAACTAAACCGAATACGGGATCTAATTTACGTTCAATTTCACCTTCTAAAGAGGGGTTAAGGTTACTATTCCCTAAAATAGGAATTTTATAATCTAATCCCGCATCTGTACTATCAAACTCATGCTTCACCCATTGATTATTGACTATATGGTATAAATCAAGCATAAAGTTATTCGTCTGTAGCTCTCCATTTTCATCCCGGATAGAAGAAGAAGTCTCCATTCCCATATCGCCATCACAATCTGAAAATTCAAAAACAAGCAAATAGTTTCCGCTATCGGTTTGAGAAGGTACGAATTGCATAAATGTCATTTTAGGCACCGGATCTGAACATTCCTTTTTATCGCAGGATGTAGTAAATACCCCTAAAAGGAAGCCGAATAATATTATTTTTGAAGCCCATTTCATTATCGTCAAAGGTAAGGTGTTTATTGTTATGATTCCTAAACGAAATTATTTTGAAAAAGTATAGTCACCAAGCGTTAAACATTCAATCTTCTTCTGACTTTGAAGAACAGGCACTAGCTACCTTCCGGTTTCAATACGCCAATGTGTCTATTTATCGCGAATTTGTTGATTTACTAGGAATTAATGCCCCGCATATAAATTCCATTTCAAAAATTCCATTTCTACCCATTTCTATATTTAAAAGGCATGCCGTAATAACAGATGGCTTAGACTCCGATATACTATTTAAAAGTAGTGGAACCAGCGGAATGGAAAGAAGTCAGCACTTCGTTCATTCATTAGATGTGTATCGCGAATCGTTTCAAAAAGGATTTCATTACTTTTATGGCGACATCACCCAATATACCATTCTGGCTCTTTTACCATCTTACTTAGAACAGGGAGAGTCCTCCTTAGTTTGTATGGTAGATCAATTAATTAATGATTCCCAAAGCCCCGATAGCGGATTCTATTTAGATACCTATTCAGACCTCATCAAGAAGCTAGTTGAATTAGATCAAAAGGGCGAAAAAACAATTCTGTTAGGCGTGAGTTATGCGCTGTTAGATTTAATTGAGCAACACGACTTCAACTTAAAGAACACCATTATAATGGAGACGGGCGGAATGAAAGGGCGCAGAAAAGAAATGGTGAAAGAAGAGCTACACCAAGTATTGATGAATGGCTTTGGGGTAAGTGCTATTCATTCAGAATATGGAATGACAGAACTTTTATCGCAAGGTTACTCGAAGGGGAATGGAATATTTGAAACCCCACCATGGATGAAAATCAGTATCAGAGACGCTACTGATCCACTTTCTTTTGTAGCGGAAAATCAGTCGGGTGGAATAAACGTTATAGACCTATCCAATTACTATTCTTGTTCGTTTATAGCGACCCAAGACTTGGGTAAAATGCACTCCCCAACTACATTTTCTGTACTTGGACGGTTTGACCATACCGATGTTAGAGGCTGTAATATGCTTTTAGCCTAAAAACCATAGATTCCCTTCATAAAATGCGTAACTAATAAAATTTTACAAAACACTGATAATCTGAGTATTAATTATAATTTCCGATTTCAAAATGTTAAATTAATCACTGAAACATAACTTTAGTCATTATTTCACGTAAACCTTTAAGAAATTTGCTTTAGGGCTTTACACGAGTAGAAAAACATAGTACATTTGCGCCCCATTTAGGACAGATGGATTTTGTTGAATAACAATTTTGTTGTATTATCACATTCTGGTTCAGAATGAAATTAGTATAAAACATACCTGATAAAAATATGCGTCAATTAAAAATTACCAAGCAGCTCACCAACAGAGATTCTAAATCAATTGATAAATACTTAAGTGATGTTTCCAAAGAAGGAATGGTGACTCCAGAGGAGGAAGTTTCTTTAGCGGTAAAAATCAAACAAGGCGATAAAGTTGCTTTGAATAAATTGGTTAATGCCAACTTAAGATTTGTTATTTCTGTTGCAAAGCAATATCAAGGTCATGGTTTAACACTCGAAGATTTAATTGCAGAAGGCAACATTGGACTTATCACTGCTGCTAAGAGATTTGATGAAACGAAAGGTTTCAAATTTATCTCTTATGCCGTTTGGTGGATTCGTCAAAGCATCATGCAAGCCATTGCAGAAAATTCGAGAGTGGTAAGATTACCATTGAACAAAGTGAGCGCAATTCAAAAAATTGCTCATGCTTTCTCAAAATTGGAACAAGAACATGAAAGAGCGCCATCTAACCAAGAGATTTCTGAATTACTAGAAACTTCTTCGGATAGTGTAGCAGATTTATTCACGTATTCTCAAAAACAAGTTTCTGTAGATGCACCGTTAATTGATGGGGAAGAAAACAGTTTACTAAACGTTTTAAGTAATGGTCAATCAGAAAACCCAATGAGTGGTTTGATGAGAGAATCATTATGTAGAGATATTGAAAGAGTATTGGTTTCTTTAAAAGCTAGGGAAGCGGATGTCGTACGTTTATCTTTTGGATTAGACGGAAAAGCACCGATGACGCTAGAAGAAATTGCCAATCAACTTGGACTTACACGTGAACGTATTCGTCAAATTAGAGAAAAAGCATTAAGAAGTTTACGTAAAAAAGCAAATTCCAACTTGCTGAAAAATTACCTGTAATATTTCTTTAAAAGCATTGAAAAGGGACTTCGAAAGATGTCCCTTTTTTTGTGTTTTATTATTTTACCACAATAAGCTAAACTCTACCGAGTTGGCTTTTAAAATTGCATCAAAATTTTTCCCATAGTTTCATCTAAACGGTAGTTATACAACCCAGCTTTTAAATGACCCACGGCTATTGTATTTTCATTAGGATAGAGGGTTTAGGTAAGCACCAACCTCCCTCACATATCGTATAATGTTAACTCATAACTTTGCTGATTACCATTAGGCGTAATATCAAAATGAACAACCTCATTAGCAGGGTTAGGGTAAATATTTAATGCCGTAATGCTTCTCTCAATTTTGGGTACACTCGTTAATTCACAACCAGGCACTAAGCACCCAAAGCTATCTACTTTTATTACCCATGTATCTTGAGTATTATCTATACTGTGAGCAAACCACCCTGCCGATACAAAACCGCCATCTGATGTAGGTTTTATGTCATATAAATTATAATCAGTAGTCCAATCTTGTACGACTTCTGGATGCTTATAAAACCGCACCCATTCTTTGGATTCTGAGGTGTTCAATTTTAATATTACTCCGCACATTCCGTAGTCAACTATTCCGCAATCTAAATAATACACTATGTTTTGTTGACCTCCCGTTACCAATGAAGAATCTGGTAATTCAATAATGTCTCTAAAAAAATTACAATACGGATAGGGGGTTAGTTCAAAGTTTTGGTGCTCAAAACTCCATTCTATATTTCCTTAAGAATCTAATTTAACCACCCATGGAATAGTTTCATGATAGGTAACACTACTGCCTTTTCCTACCCCACCCGAAAAAGCAAAACCTCCATCTTGACTAGTAGTGATGCCATAGGCGGGGGTATTGCCATAATCTACACTGCCGTAAACCCGTTTCCACTGCACATGCCATTTGCACTTTCTAATAACG
The DNA here is from genome assembly GCA_047610145.1 of Salibacteraceae bacterium. Taxonomy (GTDB): domain Bacteria; phylum Bacteroidota; class Bacteroidia; order Flavobacteriales_G; family Salibacteraceae; genus CAJXZP01. The sequence continues at coordinate 9,090 of JBLFZF010000113.1, forward strand.
TATTAAAATGGGTGTAATACGAATGTAACTCGGTACATTTGGTAGCTTGCCACCCTGTAACTCCATGCTTTGTACTAATTGTATTCATTCATGAAGTAGCTGCAGTAGTATTATTATTTAATAGGTAATACGCCACTTGCTCCCAATCTGCTTCGGGGGTATTTAGATTTTGCACTACATATAGTAAGCTATCATTAACCGAGTTGGCCGAATCGGCTTGCCAGTTAAGCGCCATAAATTGTGCTGCGGCACTGGCCATTAACATTTGATGCCCCATTTCGGCCTCCAACACATCTTTTTGTGTTTGTGCATCGTAAATACCTATTAATGTATTAATGATATACGCGGGCATGGGTACCATTTTGGTTTCTAGCTTATTCATTACCTCCTCATCGCGCTCGGCATGCGGGTTTACCATTAATACATCTTGCAATAAGGCATTAGACTAAAAACCTTCGTCAATAATGCCATGAATAACCTCCATACTTAGAGGTGAATTGGCTATTAAATCGGTTCGTAAATCCCACGCATCATCTGCATTAGCACCCTAAACAGTGTTTAACAATGCATCAGTAGCCCCCCATCAATAGTACTGGTACATACATATTTTGCATGACCGTGATTTACAATTGCCGAATCAAAATCCTTTTGATCATAAAAAGCTTTTCTAAGATTGGCCTAAATTGTAGATTTAAATACACCACCTGTGTTAGAACCTACGTACAGTGTGATGATTTTGCTCGTAAACGGCTATGGCTTGAATTCTCCCCACTCCATTTGCATTTTGTGGAAACTCAAAACACCCTTCAGCCTTCCA
>JBLFZF010000114.1:0-9797 GCA_047610145.1 Salibacteraceae bacterium
GTAATTTTAATGATTCCTTCTCCGCCAAAATGTGTACTTTCCACCTGTGCATGGTACGTTACATAACCTATTAGAAAAAGTACTCCCAACATAAAAGCGGTCATCATTAAAATTCGATGAAGCACCTTATTCCCGGATTTGATAGCCATAATACCCGCAAGTAAAACTACGAAAGTACTGCCATTTAATATCGCATTAAACATTGGGATAGATCTCACCAATTCACTCGCATCTCCCTTAGGCAAATAATACATTAAAGCAACTGCCACCGGCAGCACTACTGCAATTATTCCAATAATCTTATTTTTTAGTCCGTCTTCTTTCAAAATTATCCTCCCTTCTTTTTGCATTTTTCTGATATTCCTCCAGTCTCACGCGTTTAATTACATCTATAATACTTGATTGATCTATGTATTGGTTCCCATCAAAATAGCCTCTAATATGTTGTTGTTTATCTACAATAACGATAGAGGCCATACCTGGCCCGTAAGACTTTTTGTTGTCATCATACACCGAATTTATCAATAATCCATCATGTACAAAATTGGCTAAATACGCGGAATCTTGATTCACAAAAAACCATCGATCTGTTTGAATATTAAATGGGTTTACATACTCCGTTACGGCCGCATTACTCCAATTGGAAGGGGTGAGGTTAATGGTGACATATTTAATATCTTTTTTATCCAGAAACCGTTCCATTACGGACATAATTAATAGCGCATTTCTAGCGCTAGAGTCGGAACAGTCTAGACAAAAGAAATTATAGATAATGATACTATTTGCCAAATCAGCTGTGGAAATAGAATCTCCAAGATGACTATAAAAAGAAGCTTCTGGCACCACAAACAAGCCCTTTTCTGTTTCCGGCCCAAAGACTTCCATTTTTGCAATATGATGTTCTCCGGTCGTAAAAACAACATACAACAAGGATGGGAACAATAAAATTGACGCCACAATAAGAATGGTATATAAACGACTTTTCTTCATAACTGAGCTACAAAAGTAATCCAAAAAAAAACCGCTACCTTAAGAACAAAGCAGCGGTTATATGATTTTTTCTAATAGTAGATTAAATCTTTACATCTGCATTAGCTTCTACCAAGAGGAAGAATATTAAATACAAAGCAAAGAACATATACGGAGCAAGAATTATCCAACGAATAGATTTTCTTTCTTCTCCTAGGTGCATAAATGTCATGATGATATACCCTGCTTTCACAACGGTTAGACCGATATACGCCACTTTAATCATATCCCAAGCAGATTGATTATCCAAAAACCCAATTTTCCCTAAAAGGATACCCATGGTCACCTCAATAATGGTAATAACCGAAAGAATGAGGGTTACTTTCCAGATCTCTTTACGTTTCTTAACGCCTTCTTCCTCATTGTGGTGATTATGTAATGAGTATTCTATAATGTCGTCTCTTTTCATATCTAAAAATTAAATCGGATTAAACTAAGTAGAAGAATGTAAATACAAATACCCACACTAAATCAATAAAGTGCCAGTACAAACCTACTTTTTCTACCATTTCGTAGTGACCGGTTTTTTCAAACTCTCCCTTTCTTACTCTTAACAAAATCAAGAAGTTAATCAGTACACCTGACAGTACGTGGGTACCGTGAAATCCGGTAATAAAGAAAAAGAAATCAGCATATAAAGGTAACCCATATTCATTTTCAATAAGGTTAGCACCATGCACCACTCGTTGCGTTGACTTAATGTCTGCTGCGGCTGCACCATCTAAAATAGAACCATCTCTTAATTGAATAACGGTACCTTCATACAGGGTGCCATGTAAATCAAAAGTTCCTTCTTCGTTTAGTATTCTACCCATGGTCCCATCTCCCATATCATATGCTCCATGATGAGAACCTTCAATAAAAGTACTCCACTCCCAAGCTTGAGAGCCTAAGAAGACAACTCCTCCAATAACGGTTAGAAATAACCATTTAGTTACCCCTTTCTTATCCATTCTATGTCCTGCTTCTACTGCAAGAACCATAGTCACCGAACTAATAATCAAAATAAACGTCATAAACGCTACATACAGCAGCGGCAATTCGGTATGATGCACAAAAGGAAAGTGATAAAAGATATTTTCCGTTATAGGCCAAACATCTGCGAAATATACACGCATAAAAGCCAATGCACTTAAAAAAGCCGTAAAGGTTAATGCATCAGAAATCAAAAAGAACCACATCATCATTTTACCATAACTGATGCTAAAAGGGGAGCTTTTACCTGCCCAAAGTTCTTTTGTTGTTAATTGTTTTGTAGCTACTCCCGCCATATTTATTGGGTATTATTGATTTATTGAATGTACAGTAAAAATATTAATAAAAACATCCATACGCCTGTCAAGTAATGCCAGTACCATGATGCCAATTCAATTCCTAATTTGTCTTTTGAAGAATATTTTCCTTTAAACCCTGTAATAGTGGTTACCAATAAAGTAATATTACCTCCAAAAACGTGTAATAAATGAACTAAACTGAGTACATACAGAAAAGAGGCTGAAATTCCTGATCCAGAAAAATACAATCCCTGGTCCATCATTTGACTCCATGCTGAAAATTGAGAAATAACAAAAGCCAAACTCAATATTAAGGTCATCAATAAGCCCATTCGAACTCCTTTTTGATTATCTCTTTTCGCAGAAAAATCAGCAAACCCAAGGGTCAAACTACTCAGTAAAATGATTACTGTACTGTAATAAAATACGGAGGGTAAATCAAATGCTAACCAATCAGAGTCGGCTTGACGTACTACATACGCACTGGTAAGAGACGCGAAAATCATGGTCAAACCCGCTAAGGCAACCCACAATAACGGCTTAGCCGTTTTTGTACGAATACGTCCTTGTTCTTGTGTTGAGATTCCTTTAATCATAACTACATCAAAAATATTTTATCAAACATCAACGCCAATTGGGTCAATGGCAAATAAGCAAAAGAAGCAAACATAATCTTAAGCGCCATCTTATCGTCTTTAGTTTGAACTAATTTAACTGAATAATACACCATCCATAGCGCCAGAAATGTAATGACTATTCCGGAATAAATAGAGGTTTCACCAAAATAAAATGGTAATAAACCAGCTGGTATCATTAGTAAAGAGGTCAATAAAATCACCCAGGCACTGGTCGCATCTTTCACTCCATTAAACGGCAATAAAGTAAAACCACCTTTTTTATAATCCGCATCTAGTTTCCAAGCAATACTCCAAAAGTGAGGTAATTGCCAGGCAAATTGAATGATAAATAAAATACCGGGAACCAATCCAAATTTTCCAGTATAAGCCACATAACCTAATAACGGAGGAATAGCCCCAGGGAAAGCTCCAACGATGACCGCCCAAGAAGTTTTTCTTTTCATAGGGGTGTAAATACCTGCGTACATGATCATGGCCATGGCACCTAATAAACCAGACAGTGGATTAATGAAAAAGCCGAGCATTAAAATTCCGATGATTCCGGAAACAGCAACCACCAACAACCCTTCTGTTACCGACATTTGACCCGATGGAATAGGCCGATCAGCTGTTCGATCCATTAATTTATCAAAATCTTTCTCAATTATTTGATTCATGCCGTTAGCCGCACCCGTAATTAAGAAACCACCAATAGAAAGTAGCGTTAAAGTCAATAAATCGATAGTAGGAGCAGCGTATAAATAGGAGATCACAGCAGAGAAAACAACCAATGAAGCTAACCGCAACTTAGTAAATGCAGCGTACACTTTGACTTTCGTCATAATCGACTCAGATACACTAACGGCTTCCCGTGTTTTAATAATCATAATGTCGTCATTAATTGACTGATTGCAAATCTATGATTATTAGACAACGTTACAAACAACAAAGTTACATTTTGATGGTTTTGAGTTACTTTTTATTTGGAATACTGCACGAATCACCAAATTCTTCGCTTTCATTGCTCTCATTCATGGTTATCAAACTCTGAAAGAGCTAAATAAAACCACTTTCATCACTGATAAAGCCGAAAAAAACCACCTTTATTTTTCTAAGCAAACGGGGGTCTGAAATGTTCGGATTAGCGGTATGATTAGGCACTCATTGAACCGCTATATTTAACGGCATATTATCTATACATGGCGTTCTTCAAGAAAAGATAAATCACCCAATAATCTAGTATCTAACTACCGATTCCTCCCTCGGTTTTTTGCCAGAAACCATCACTATTATTTATTGTATTCGGGGCTCATCGTTTTAGCGGTATTGGTGATCAAAAAAACCAAACCAACCTATGGTTGAGCAACTAAAACTGGGAAAAAGGCACTCTATTTAACCACTTAATGTGTATTTGCAGATCGTCTTAACTGTACTTCATATGCCTCCCTGTTAAGCGTAGCCTATAGGCTACGCTTCTTTTAACAAATCGTCTCGGCTGACCGCTAATACGTTTTCCATTTCAAAACTAAAAGATCAACCTGTATAATACCATCCCCTCCCTTGTAATTTATTGCACTAGAATACACATAATCTTCTTCATTTAAGACTAAACCTGCCCGAACTGGATTTTGATGAATATAATTTAACTTTTGTTCAATAAACTTGTTTGAATAAATATGTTCTGCATGATTTTCATGTGTCCAAAACTGATATTTACTGTTTCGTTTATGCTTAAATGCTTCCTCTTTAAAAAACCTTCAACATCCAATCTCTCCTGCTCTCGCTTCCTGTTTCAATTAACTTCAAAATTTGCTTTGCTGAAAAGCTCTTAAATTCTTTTATGGTATTTGATAAAGAATTTGAGTCACTTCTTAATAATAAATGAATATGATTACTCATAATTACATACCCATAGATCTCCAGTCCTTTATTTTCCTGGCAAAACTTCAGGCTTTGAATAATTATATCTCGATATGTTTTTCTGGTAAATACATCAACCCACTCAACTACTTGGAAGGTTTAAAAGTATAATTGATCTTGTTCTTTAATTTGAAATCCTGTGGGCATTTTCAAATATAAACATCTTTTTATTAAACCATTTATTATTAAGTTAAGTTGGTTGTCCTGATAATTAGTGCAGGCCTGAGGCCTTGTTAATACATGACGTAGCAAGATGCTACGCCTAACTTAATTTTTCAATATTTCTTATTTGGTGCTGCGCTCATCGGGGGAAAGTATACCTGAAGGTTTTTCATACGCGTAGAGATAGCCCCTCTATTGTTTCCTTTATCACTTAAATACTTTTCGAAACCGTAAACAAAGTCAATATTAATATCACCAAACGTTAAATGCCTCTTATAAGCCACCAAGTGATTATAGGTTACATCATGTTGTTTTACTGTGGAAGCGACAATACGGTTTTGCTCTTGACGTTTTTTTAACTGGCTTTTAAAATAGGCCAAGAAACTAACGGATGAATCCGGATCTAAAAAGTCATTCTTTATAGCTTCAGATGTTATTGGCCGTTTGGCCAAATGATATCGCAGAACAATGTCATTAAACAGAGTCCTCATTGAAGTTAAATAAAAGTTGGAGTTCTGATAACTTGGATAAGTACTCTTAAATTTCTGCTTAACTAGATTGAAATCTGTTTTACTAGATTTCAAGTTTAAATTTAACCGAGTGATTTTTCCTCTTAAAACAAATTGCAAATAAACAGTGTATAACCCGTCTTTAGATTTGTTATGAAGAATGAATTTGGATTTGATTTCAACAGGCATAAAACTTAGTAAGTTTTTAGTAAGTTTTCCTGAAGATTTCTGCAAATTGGGTGATTATACGGGTTCTAGTAAGTAAATTAAATTAGCCAAACCCAATGTTTAAAAGGGTTTGGCTGATTTAAAGGTGTTTATAGTTGTCCCACTAGGGCTCGAACCTAGACTCTTCTGTACCAAAAACAGACGTGTTGCCAGTTACACCATGGGACAATATATTATCTTTATTTAAACACCTGATAAAAGTATTTTTTTTTGAAGTTTCACCTTTTCCGGAGAACTCCTCTAAAACGATTGCAAAAGTAATATACTTTTTGATTTCCAAAAGATTTTTTTATAAAAAATCCATACAACTTTCTTTAATACATAAACCCTACATTTGTAGCCATGCAATTATCGCTTATTCATAGAGCACCTGGTTTTTTTAAACCCATTAGTAATCAGCTAATTTGGGAAATTCAACCTGTGAATAACGAAGTTTTTTTAACGTTTGACGATGGACCTCATCCTACCATTACTCCATGGGTTTTAAGCGAATTAAAAAAATATAATATGAAGGGCACCTTCTTTTTAGTGGGAGAGAATGCAAAAAAATACCCCGAAGTAGTGAAACAAATCATTGCTGAGGGTCACCATATTGGAAACCACACCTTCAATCATTTAAATGGTTGGACTCACTCTGCATTTAAATATTACCGAAATACGTTAAAGTGCGATAGCTTTATTGACTCTCCTTTGTTCAGACCTCCTTACGGCAGAATTACCCGCTCACAACACCGTAAGCTATCTAAGAGGTATAAGATTATTATGTGGAGCGTTTTAAGCGGTGATTATGACCGGAGCATTTCTCCAGAAAGAATTTCGGAGGGGGTCTTAAAAAACACAGTACCTGGGTCGGTGATTGTTTTTCATGACAGTGAAAAAGCAGAAAAAAACCTAAAACACTCTTTACCTACTGTTTTGGAGGGATTCGTGGAGATGAATTACCATTCTATGTGCATTCCCTACGATCTAGAAAATAGTCATACTGTTCGTGGACAAGGGAAAAGAGTTAATTAAACGTGTTTACTCACCTCTGTTTTGAGCCCTTCTAGTGGCGTAACACCAGATTGTCTCCACATCAATTTACCTGCCTTAAAAATCATTAATGTGGGTACACCTCGAATTTGATATTTCGCGGCTATTTCCGGGTTTTTATCCACATCAATTTTAATTAATTTAACCTGGTCGCCCATTTGCTCTTTCAGTGATTTTAGAATTGGAGTTACCGTTTTACATGGGCCGCACCACTCTGCGTGAAAATCGATTAATACCGGAGTTTCACTTTGAATTATTGAACCGAAACTTGCCATATTTACTTTCTTTATTTTTTAAAATAAGCAGAAAAAACATCTCCTACTAAATTACCGAATATCCTTAAGATATAGTGGAGATGTCCTAAGTAGATGATATATTTCACCGTTCGGCACATACTTATTTATACCCTACAACCACCCCCAGAATAACTTACGTTAAACGAATTTATTTATTTGGTAACGGAATACCCCGACTGAGACCATGCCATAAAACCGCCTTCTACATTACGCACATCGGTAAAACCCATAGCTGCCAATTTTTTACTCGCAATTTCACTTCTATGTCCTGATCGGCAATACACAAAAACGGGCTTCGACTTGTCTAGAAATGCGGCATCCTCCATAAATGTAGTCTCATTAACATCTAAATTCTTAGCGTTTTCTACATACCCTTGAGACACCTCACCGGATGTTCTTACATCCAGTATAATAATATCTTCCTCGTTTTCTATGGCCATATATAAATCCGTAACCTGCACATTCTTAAAAGAAGAAGGAGTTTCTTGCTCATTCCCTGCTACACCCGTAGCGTTGGCTTCTGGGTTTACACATGATATAGCAGCTAATGCTATTAGAGATATAAAGAACTTGTTCATTATTTCTTGTTTTGATTATTTATTTTAATAAAGTTATTACTCCAATCGTTAGGATGAGCCTCCTCCGTATTTGAAGTGCTACAGAAGCTAGAACTACACCCCAAGTTAAAAAGGGCTTGATACACTAAGAAAACACCCATCAGGCCCACTAATTCAGAAGCCATATACCATGCATCGCCCATAAACGCAATTCCTAGAGCCAGTCTAATCATGCGAACTAAATTCCAAGGGGTGTTGAATATGCGACTAATTACATTCATTACACTGGTCAATTTGTTCAAGTAGCTTTTTGAAGCTCTCATTTTTAATGAAGTAAAAACTGTGTTTTCCCTCTTTAACAGAATCCAAAATTTTCTTATCCTTTAAAATTTTCAAGTGCTGTGATACCACGGCTTGCTCAACCCCAATTTTTTCATGAATATCGGTGACACACATTTGATCTACCGGTTTTAAAATCTCCATTATCGCTAACCGAACTGGATGAGCAACTCCCTTTAAAAGTTGCGTTGCACTGTTTATTTTCTCCAAATTAATCACTCGCCAAATATATGGTTTTTTATATATGTTTAACTACTAAAAAAGCAGGGAATCCCTGCTTTTTTAGTAAAATTAATGAGTATCTCTAGTCGTATTATCCTGATGTTTAAATCGAATGGCAATCATTATTTCATGCGATCCAGAAGTAACCGTTTTAATACTTGATGTGGTCATATCGTAAGAATACGCAAAAACAAGACTTTCATTAACGGTAAACCCTGCCATTGCAATTACAGCATCATTCATTCTATAGGATGCTCCTACCCATAAAAAATCTTGATAAATCACCCGCATAGTCCCTTCTATGGCAAAAGGTGCTGGATCTACATATTTACCCAACACGGCAGGTTCAATTACAAAATCATCTCCTATTCTAAACTTATACCCTGCATAGGCAAAGAAGTGTCGCTCTAAAGCAGACTCTGTTTCGCGATAATTATCAAAGAATTGCACTTTATTTCCAATAATTTGAGGGACCGAAAAACCCACATAAAAATCATCCGAATACAAATGAAAACCAACACCTGCATCTGGAACAAAAGTGGATTGTATTTGATTACTTATAGCAACGTCACCTGGATTCTTTAATGTAATCTGAGCGCCATCAATCGTGTATTGTAATCCACCAAAGCTTAGACCCATACCTAACTTTAAGGTTTTTGTTAGTTTCAACTTGTACGAATAACTAAAGGAAAAACCTGTTCTTCGCGTAGGACCTGTAATATCTGCAAATACCTTTCCACCAAGACCCATTTTATAATCCTTAATTGGTCCATTTGCACTGAATACATGTGTTCGTGGAGCATCGTCCATACCGACCCATTGTAATCTATTAATTACCTGCGCTTCCCAAAACTGTTCTGTACCTGTAGCTCCGGGATTGTACAACGATTTATTTAAGAAAAATTGCGAATACTGCGGTAATTGTTGAGCCACAATAATTCCTGAAACACATACTAACGTTATTATTAAAACTATCTTTTTCATATCTCTGGAATTATCTTACGATGGTTACTGGACCACTAATTGGATCTGGAAAATCTCCATCTTTTAGATCAATTAAATAATAATACGTGCCAATGGCTACATTGTTTCCTTCAAATGTACCATCCCATGGATCAGGGTATCCATCATCAGATTGATATAGCAACTCACCCCAACGGTTAAATACCGATACCGTTGCACTTGGATACTTCTCAATAAAATCTAATTCCCAAAAGTCATTGTCTCCATCTCCATTTGGCGTAAACCCAGAAACAACATCTAGTTTTTTGGCCACTGTTATGGTCACCGTATCTGAATTAGAACATCCTAAAATATTAGTTACCGTTACGGTATACATCGTAGTTTGTTGCGGTGATGCTATTGGATTAGAAACCGTACTATCAGACAGAGATCCTGAAGGTGTCCAAACATAGGCACTTCCTCCCCATGTTGTTGTTGGGCTTCCACCTATGGCAATACTTTGCCCATTGATAATAGATTGACTTAGCCCAGCATCCACATCGGGTAATTGACCCGGAGCAATATACGCAGTATCTGTACCCGTGCACCCTCCAGAGATAACCTCCACAATATAATAAGTAGTATCATTTGGCATCACTATGGTTAAGTC
>JBLFZF010000115.1:0-9715 GCA_047610145.1 Salibacteraceae bacterium
ACGAATAATATTTTTCGCGTTAGAAAGAGGAACTCCGCAGATAGCTGGAGTTGGATGTAACCGTTTGGCTAAACTAATGGCTTGCTCATATCCGATGGTATCGGTGGAGTTTATTTTCGTTTTTAAATGAAAAACAGATCCTGCTTTTACCGTTTGAGTAGGGTGAGTTTCATATGGAATAGCACTTTTTTGAAATGACTGTTCAATGTATTTAGTGACGTAATTATGTTCTTCCTGTTCCTTTGAACTCCATTTGGGTTGGTTTTGAGAATAGGGTTGTGTTCCGGCTAAAGACATGGTCGAAACATGTGCTTCATTCCATGAAACTAAGGTTTCTGGTGAGGCTCCTATCCATGTTCCTGATTGGGGGTGTGAAAGTAGGTAGTTATATGCGTCTTTATGAGTTTCGTTTAGTAAAATTAAATATTTAGACAAGTCTAAATCATCAGGTTTTTTAACGGTTTTAATCCGAGAGTAGATGAATTTATTCGTTTTATTTGCGGCCATTTTTTCGATAGCTTCAGATAGGTCATTTAGGTATGTGTCTTTTTCAATTTCTAATAATTCATTCGAGTTTCGCCACTGTTTTTGGGCAGGAATACGATTCACAGTTTCTATATTCATATCTGTTAGAAGGGAAGAGTTAAAGTGTAGATCTGCAGAAATAAAAATGGAAGGAGAGTTAGTGGAAACCTCATAAGGATGAAAGATAAAACCAGTCGTTGTTTTTTCGGTTTGATCGGGGTTTTCTATAATCAATTCAAAGTTTGTTGAACCGGGAACACTAAAAACTGAAAAATTTAAGTTTTTAGAAATACATGCCTGAATGATTGAATGAAATCTATAATTCACTTTTTAAAAATAATGTTCTACGAATAGAATTGTTAGCGTGCTTCAAATGTATATTTCATTCTTTCTGGCTCAAAGTTTATTACTGTCATTATTCTGTAATTATTGTCAAATTTATACTCAAAAAAAATGGGGAACGTCAGGGAATTCATTTTATCATTTAAATTTGTAAAAAATCAATGTTTATGGCAGATCGTATTCTTTTAGTTGAGGATGAACCGTCCTTATATGAAGCACTTAAGTTAAACCTAGAATTAGAGGGGTATAATGTAACAGTTGCAGTAGATGGAGAGCAAGCGCTTGAAAAGTTTAAATCGAGCCATTTTCATTTAATTATCTTGGATGTAATGATTCCTAAAATTGATGGTTACGTTGTTTGCGAAACCATAAGATTAGAAAATTCTCAAATCCCTATTTTGTTTTTAAGCGCGAAAAACTCTGCTGAAGACAAAATAAACGGTTTAAAAACAGGGGCAGATGATTACATGGCCAAACCATTTAATTTAGAAGAGTTTTTACTTCGGGTAAGTGTTCTGGTAAAAAGAAGTCATGCTTTGGCCGAAAGTACAGTGGAAGAGTTAAATCAATTTCAGTTTGGTGAAAATAAGGTGGATTTTGGTAGTTTTGAAATTACTACGTGGGATGAACAGGTGAAATCGCTGTCTAAAAGAGAAATGAAGCTTTTGAAATTACTAATAGAAAAAAGAGGTAAAGTAGTTTCAAGAGAAGAAATTCTTCAAAAAATTTGGGGATATGATGTCTTTCCATCTACCAGAACCATTGACAATTACATTTTAGCGTTTAGAAAATATTTCGAGAAAAATCAACGGCAACCAAAACATTTTTTCTCCGTAAGAGGGGTGGGGTACAAATTTGAGAGTGAGGATTAATTTAAGTTTGTAATCACCGGTTAGTGAAAAGTTGGTATAGCTGAAAGTTGACTTAAATTTGTTTCTGAAAAAACACCTCATGAAACAAAGTTCAATTGTTCTATTTCTAATAGTTTCTTTTTTTAATTTGTCGCAAATTTTTGGTCAGTCTTCCGAAAACTACTCGGTAAATTATGCAGAATTAATGGCACGGTACGCTGTGCTTAATTCAAAGTACAACACCTGTGATTTAATCTCCTTTGGGTTAACCGACTCTGGTGAACCCTTGCATCTGCTTCTGATCAATTCGGATGGAGAGTTTTATCCGGAGGCCATTCATAACAAAACTGTTTTACTGATTCAGAATGGTATTCACGCAGGTGAACCTTGTGGGGTAGATGCAAGTATCGAATGGGCAGAAGAAATGTTGGCGAATAATACAATACCTGAAAACGTGGTCATTGGTATTATTCCAGTATATAACATTGGAGGAATCAAAAATAGAGGATGCTGTAGCAGAGCAAATCAAAATGGTCCGTCAGAACTCGGCTTTAGAGGGAATGCAAGAAATTTAGACTTAAACAGAGATTATATTAAGGCAGACAGTAAAAATGCGATGGCCTTTTATAGATTGTTTCATTGGTTAAAGCCCGAACTATTAATTGATACCCATACTTCTAACGGAGCAGATTATCAATACACCATGACTTTGTTGACCACTCGTAAGGAAAGGTTAGATCCGCATTTAAGCCAATACTTAGCCACTAAATTGGAACCCTATATTTATGCTAATTTCGACAGCTTAAGTCCCTATGTAAATGTTTTTGGAACGACTCCTAATAATGGAATTAAGTCATTTAATGATTTACCACGATTTACCACAGGTTATGCCGCATTATTCAATTGTATTGGTTTTACCACCGAAGCTCATATGTGGAAACCATTTGACGAGCGAAAAAAAGCTACCACTAAGTTTATTAAATTATTGACCAAATTTGCCAATGAGAATGCAGCTGAATTACAAGATAATAAGCGCATTACAGATGCTGAAAATCCACGGTCGTTTGAAGCAGTAAACCTTAAATTAGATACCTCACGTTTTGATAGTATTGAGTTTTTGTCATTTGCTCCAGAGTTCAGGTATAGCGATATTTTAGGAAAAGATCAATTGTATTACAATAGGAATAAACCAGAAGTGATAACTATTCCATATTACAATTATTTTAATAAAACGAGTGAAATAAACGTACCGAGTAGATTCGTTATTTCCGGGAGTTGGAAGGAGGTAGTTCAAAGATTGCAAGCTAATAACATGCAGATGGTTCTTATTTCTGAGGATACGATTATTAGTGGTGTTGGAACTTATGTAAAAGGGTTTGAAAGCTCAAAAACACCGTATGAAGGTCATTTTCTTCATACAAATATCGTTACCGTGGATTCTAATATCGCTATGCAGTTTTATGCGGGTGACTATATGATTAGCACTAAACAACCGGGCTGGAAATATTTGCTACAAGTATTAATTACAGAATCAAAGGATAGTTTTTTTGCATGGAATTTTTATGATGAAATAGCCCAGCAAAAAGAATGGTATTCAGCGTATGTGTTTGAACCCTATGCGCAAGAAATGTTAGCGAATGATGTGTTTCTTCAAATGGAGTATGATCATAGACTAGAAGTAGACCCGATGTTTTCTGAGGGTAGCTACAGACTGTATTGGTTATATACGAAATCTCCATTTTATGAATCAGTTCACAATAGAGTTCCGATATTAAAGATATATGAATAATTTATTTTCAAAAGTTTACTTTACTCTGCTGGTGTTGCTTAGTTCTAGTGCCGTAAATGCACAGTTTAGTAGATATTGGAGTGAAAGTTTTAGTACTAAATCGGCATTGCTTTCTGGAGCAGTTGTGGGAGGGTATCAAGATGAATCTTCTATTTATTACAATCCATCTATTCTTTCTGACTCAAGTGTAAACCAGTTTTCATTTGCCAATGGTTTGGCTAAAGTAGATTACATCCAGTATGAAAATGCGATGGGTAGTGATTTAGATATTTCTAACTGGGAGTCATCTGTTGATCCTGGTTTTATTTCATTGAACCTTTATCCGAAAGGTAAATATGACTTGGTTTGGAAAGCGGCTTTTTTTAATCGATCAAAATTTGATAATAGTTTTGAAGAAGAGGTTAAATTTACGGAAGACGTATTTACTCAGATTCCTGGGAACGAGCAATATATTGGTAAAATAAGAACCCGAACGGAGTATAATGATTATTGGTATGGCTTAGGGATAGCTAAATTTATAAATGATGATTTATCTATTGGCATAAGCGCGTTTGCTAGGTACACCAGTTTAAGGTATAACTATGAGAAAATCACCGAAATTGGGACGACTAGTTCAGATTCTGCCTTACAAAAGGTAGCTATAAACGCGAACCAACTTAATACGAGAGGTTTTACTTGGAGAGGTACTTTTAAAATAGGTTTGAACTACCGGGTGAATGATAAATTACGTGCAGGTTTAACCATTACGACTCCCTCTTTTTCTATTTTTGGAAATGCCGCTGGAACGGTTAATGTTTCAAAAGTTAATATTCCAAATGGGGTAGACGGAGGTTTATTACCTGATTATTTTTATGATGGTTCTAGTTCGGATATGAATATGAAAATTCGCGATCCATTATCCATTGCCCTAGGGTTAGATTATAAATTACCCAATTTGAGATGGAACTTAACAATGGAATGGTTTGGCGGCTTGAAACCCTATAAAATGATTGACCAAGAGGAGGGAGCCGTTAATTTTATTAAAACAACGGTAGTTCCTGATAATGGTTCAGATGTATTATCCTATGCCGCTGGAGGTAAAAGTTTGGTGAATATAGCATTAGGCTTAGAGATTTATAATGAAAATAATAGATCCATATTGGTGGGGTTTAAAACAGATTTTGATGCCTTAAATGGATTTGATTATGAAGATTTATCCCATTTAAGCACACTAGAAAACACCGCCTCTAACTTCTACCATTTTTCAGCGGGGAAGAGCTTCTCATTTTTAAAATATGATGTTTTATTCGGACTTCAATATTCAATTTCCAGACAAAAGAACTTACCTGCATTTGCTAATTTCTCTTCCCCAGTGACTTTAAATACCTCAAATCCGTATGATTTAGAGGGGCCTATTCAAAATAACATGAAATTTAAAGGAGATGTATTAATCCTATTTGTGGGACTCACATTAAAGAATTGAGGTCGTTTTATTTACCTGTTCCCTTTTTCTAATAAAACCACACTTTCAACATGAGCCGTATGCACAAACTGGTCTACAATACTAATTTGTTTTTCGACATAACCCGCTTCGTGAAACTCTAATAAATCCCTTGCTTGGGTAGCTGGATTACATGATATATAGACTACTCTTTTAGCGGCTAAATCAATGATTAATTTTAGTGCCTTCGGAGTAATACCTGACCTTGGAGGATCCAAAATAACCGTTTTAATATTCCCTTGGTATTCTGGATGATCTTTTAGGAAGTTCTTTACATCTGCGGCATAAAATTCCAGGTTTTTTATTCCGTTCTTTTTTGCATTTTTCTTAGCATCCTCAATCGCTTTTTTTATAATGTCAACACCAATAACTTTAACCCCACCTTTAGCTTGGTTTGCAACCAATTGACCAATTGTTCCCGTGCCACAAAATAAATCCACAATGGTATCTTCCTTCGTGAAATCTTGATCTAAGAAGGTGTAATCGATGGCTTTTTGATAAAGTAATTCTGCCGATTGCGGATTGGGTTGAAAAAAACTACCAATACTGACATTAAAATGTAGGTCGTGAATTTTTTCTTCCAAATTATCCTCGCCATAAATAACCGTAGACGATAAATCTTCATCTTGTGTTCGGTCTCCTTGTCCGTCATTAATGGTATGGATGACACCACCTAATCGATCTCCTACAATTTCTTGTAATAATGAAATAAATCCATGTGGATCAAAATCCTCTACGTGCGAAGAACTGGTGGTTAATTTGTATAATATTTTATTCGTATAAAAACTCTTTCTCACGGTAAGAAACCTATAGAAACCGTGATGGCGAACAGGATGCCATGCAGGTAAATTAGACTTAATACACCATTCTCTTACCCGCTTAACACCGTCTTCAATTTGCGTATCAAATAGTCCTGAATCTGCATCTAAGTTATCTACTACTCTCCATTGACCTCTATGTTTAAATCCAAGTCCAAATTCATCGATGTCTGTTTGTTGTTGCTTATCCCAAATGATGGTAGAAAAAGAGTATTCCATTTTATTTCGGTAATGCCAATCTAATGGTGACGCAATAAATTCATCAAATAAATCGAATGCATTACTAACTCCTCCAATTCGCTGAAGCACACCTAAAGTGCTTGTTTTTTTATGTTCTTGTTGTTTTGCCACAGGCCAGGTAGCATAAGGAGCTCCTGGTATAGCTTGATATTTGATAGGTTGCTCATCAGGAGATGCCGCAATTAGTTCGGTAACTTTAGCCTCTGCATATCTACGTTTCTTTTTAATGATCCGCGCTTTAACCGTTTGACCAGGGAACGTATTAAGAACAAAAATAATATACTCCCCATCTGCGGTAGGAATTTTTGAAATGCCTTTTCCACCAAAAGCCAAGTCTTTTATCTCCAGCTCAACAATATTTCCTTTTTTCAACTTTGTTACGTCCATTCCTTTTTGTTTCGGTGTTGCAAATTTATTGTTATTTCAACTTTGACCATTCCTTTTGGTGATTTGTTATCAATAAATGAGTAGTACATAATATTCGAGGTTTTAGTTAGCTATTGGTAAGGTTTTAGGTTGGTTATTTGACCTTCTTAATTTTTTGCTCGTAAATGAGAAGGGTCATTAAATTAATTGTATTTATTGAAGGTTACTCCCAATGGTTTTGGATGAGTGTAGTACTCATTACGCCATATAAAATGGTGAAAATCAAAGGCGTAAACAGCCAAAATTGGAGTGCCTTATCTAAGCCAATAGGATATTGGGCTCGATTTGTTCGTGCCTCTATATTACATCTATTTACAGGCATGTTGTATGGATGTAAATGACTGAATTTCAGTGTGTAGTTGCTACAGTAAAGAATGGGTTCCGATTTGAATATATGTGTTTTAATTAATACGTGATATTCAATGAAAAGTAAAAAAGTTAATACATGGATTCGTTTTATTTAGCTCTCTTTTTTTATAGAATGCGATATATTTTCAGGATAAAATTAAAATGTGAAATTTATTATGATGGATATTTGTCATAGAAATGAAATTTTGAAGGATAAATAGTAAGTTCGCATTCCAAACAAAAAATTAATAAAGATGACTATAGCAGCAGAAAAGTTAGGTTCAAATCATTATATCGCATTAGAGGATAAATATGGAGCGCATAATTACCATCCATTACCTGTGGTTTTGGAGAGAGGTGAAGGGGTGTATGTTTGGGATGTAGAAGGTAAAAAGTACTACGATTTTTTATCTGCCTACTCTGCTGTAAATCAAGGTCATTGTCACCCAAAAATTATTGGCGCATTAACTGACCAAGCCAAAACGTTAACATTAACATCTAGGGCATTCTTTAATGATAAACTTGGAGAATACGAGAAGTTTGCATCGGAGTATTTTGGTTTTGAAAAAATATTGCCAATGAATACTGGAGCAGAGGCTGTGGAAACGGCTCTTAAAATTGCGCGTAAATGGGGATATGAAAAGAAAGGTATTGCTAAAAATCAGGCGAAAATTATCGTGTGTGAAAATAACTTCCATGGTAGAACAACCACCATTATTTCATTTTCAAATGATGAGGATGCGCGCCAAAATTTTGGTCCTTTTACCACTGGGTTCGTAAGTATTCCTTATGATGATATTGATGCCTTAAGAGAAGCTTTAAAAGATTCAAACGTTGTTGGGTTTTTAGTAGAACCTATTCAAGGGGAAGCGGGTGTTTATGTTCCAGGTGACGGATACTTAAAAGAAGCGTCAAAACTATGTAAAGATAAAAACGTATTGTTCATTGCTGATGAGGTGCAAACAGGTATTGCCAGAACTGGAAGACTTTTGGCTACGTGTGGAAATTGTACGTGTACATCTGCTTGTGAAAACAAACCTGAAGTGAAACCGGATATCTTGATTCTAGGAAAAGCAATTTCTGGTGGAGTATATCCAATTTCGGCAGTGCTAGCAGATAATCATATTATGGAAGTAATTCATCCAGGACAGCATGGTTCTACTTTTGGTGGGAACCCAATGGCCTCTGCAGTAGCTATGGCAGCCTTAAATGTGGTTAACGATGAAAAACTAGCACAAAATGCCGATAAACTAGGACATATTTTTCGTGATGAAATTACGAAGCTTTCTTTAGATAGTAAATTGGTAAGTAGTGTGAGAGGTAGGGGGTTATTGAATGCTATTTTGGTGAATGACTCGCCAGAAAGTACCACTGCATGGGATCTATGCATGAAACTGTCTGAAAATGGTTTGTTAGCTAAGCCAACTCACGGAAATATTATTCGGTTTGCACCACCCTTGGTAATGACTGAGGAGCAACTTAGAGATTGTGTGGCTATTATCACAAAAACTTTTTTGGATTTTGAAGCAGCTATGTAGTCTGTAATTATATATGATTTACGTGAAAGCTCTCTCAATTTTAGGGAGAGCTTCTTTTTAAATAGCTTCCGTTATTTGCTCGAAAATACTGTTTTTCAAACTTTCTGGATGGAATGGCTTTAAAATTGATGAGGTGAAAATACCTTCTTTATAATTTTGGTCAAACGTATAATCCGATTGCGCAGTGAGTGCAATTATTGGAGTGTCTTTATTAAATTCAATAGCGGTTTTTTTAATTTGATATGCCGCTTCAAATCCATTCATTACAGGCATTTGTATGTCCATTAATATGAGATTGTATTGTTCTTTTTTAGCGAATTGTACCGCAAGTTCTCCATTTACTGCCAAATCATACCTAATGTTCCATTGGTCTAATAAACGCCCAATAATTTTTGCGTTAATCTCATTATCTTCAGCTATCAATATTTTCATTTCTTTATGTGAATATTTAGAAGGTATGCGTGATGGCTTCATTATTATTGATGGGTTTGTTTCAAATAGAAATTCGAATAAAAAAGTAGAGCCTTCATTTAGATTTGAGGTAACTTGAATTTTCCCATCTAATAATTGAACGAGACTTTTTGTAATGGCTAAACCTAAACCAGTTCCTCCTTTGAATGTTTCGAAAGAAGCAGAAGATTGGGTGAAACTGTCAAAAATAGTTCCAATTTCCTTTTGCGGAATACCGATACCCGTATCGGTAATTTCAAACTGAATTTTGGATTGTGTATTAGATATTTTTTTAGATTTTATGGTGAAACTAACTCCACCCGTATTGGTGTATTTTACAGCATTAGAAATGACGTTAGTTAGTATTTGATGAAGTTTGGTTTTATCAATAACCAAAACATCTGGTAAGTTGCCAATTTGTGTATAACTGTACTTCAAATTTTTATTGGTGGCTAATCTTTCTTGAAGTTGATTAACGTCTTTAATAAATTTAGGAAAATTCACATTTGTATTTTTTACGGAGCCTTTTCCAGAACTCAGTTTAGTAAAGTCTAATATGTCATTAATTAGCGATAATAAATTATCGGAGGCCAATTGCAAAATTTCTATATCTGCAAGTAAATTCTCTTGTTTATTTATTCTAGCTAGTTGATAACAAGTGCCCAGAATTGCGTTTAATGGGGTTCTAATTTCGTGAGAAATAGTGGATACGAACTTTGACTTTAATCGATCTGCTTTTTCGGCCTGTTTTTTAGCCGAATAGAGATCATCAATATCTCGACCAGTAATTACACTTCCAATTATTTCATTCTCTTTGTTTGTATAGGGGTTTATATGAAATTCGTATAGTCTTTTTCGACCATCTTCAAAAAAAAGCATTTTTGAAAATTCTGTATCTAAACCTTGAA
>JBLFZF010000116.1:0-9420 GCA_047610145.1 Salibacteraceae bacterium
ATGAAGGCATCAAAGTAAGAGTGGTTTCTGTTCCAACTATGGAAGCTTTTGAAAAACAAAGTAAAGAATACAAAGAATCGGTATTTCCTAATAATGGATCTATACGAGTAGCTGTGGAAGCAGGCGCTACCATGCCTTGGTATAAATACGTAGGATTAGATGGAGCAGTAGTTGGAATGGACTCATTTGGAGCTTCTGCACCGTATAAAGTACTTTATGAAAAATTTGGAATCACTGCAGAAAGCGTAGTAAATAAAGTGAAAGAAAGAATGTAATTTCAAAGGGAGAACGTTTAGTTCTCCCTTTTTTGACATCGGTCACTTTAGGCGACTCTATCAGTATAAATATAACTTCGTTAAAATGAAAAGAATTGCAATTAACGGCCTTGGTCGTATTGGGAGGCTTACTCTTAGAAACCTATTACAAGATAAACGGGTTGAAGTTGTGGCGGTTAATGATTTAGCCTCTAGCCAAACTATTGCCCACTTGTTTAAATACGATACAGCCCATGGTAAATATCCAGAACCCGTTTCTAATACCGAAAACTCCTTAGTTATTGGTGATTTGGAAATAGCCTATTCCCGTATTAAAAACCCAGAAGAATTACCTTGGGGAGATTTGAAGGTGGATATTGTATTAGAATGCACGGGGGTTTTCAGAACAGAAGAATCTGCTTCGAAGCATTTTGTAGCGGGCGCTAAAAGAGTGGTGATATCTGCTCCGGCTAAAGGGGGAACCGTACCCTTTATTGTTTTAGGGGTGAATGATGAGATTTTAACTAGGGATACCACTATTATTTCAAATGCCTCTTGCACTACCAATTGTTTGGCTCCAGTAGTTCAGTTACTAGAGGAGGAACTAGGTATTTCGCATGGTTTTATTACCACCACTCACGGATATACCGTAGATCAACGTTTGCAAGATGCTCCTCATACTGATTTAAGAAGAGCCAGAGCAGCCGCTCAAAATATTATTCCAACCTCTACCGGTGCAGCCGCAGCAGTGGGTATAGTACTGCCTGCTATCAAAGGTAAATTACATGCCAGTGCTTTACGTGTTCCCGTAATTACAGGCTCTTTAATTGAGCTAACGTGTATTGTCAACAAAAAGGCGTCTATTGAAGAGATTAACGCGCTGTTTAAAAATGCATCCTTACATAGGTATTCTGGTATTTTAGAATATAATGAGGATGAAATTGTTTCGAGCGATATTATTGGAAACAAGCATTCTTCCATTTTTGATGCGCCATTAACCAACGTGCATGATACCTTAATTAAAGTAACAAGTTGGTATGATAATGAATCTGGATATGCCGCCAGAATGCACGATTTAGCGGTTCGAATGGCCGAGTTAATGTAAGGTGTATTTCGTAGATTTTTAGATATGAATTTAAAGAGTATTGACCAGAGTCGTTTAAAATTTTCTTACTTGAAAAAATTAATCACTTATCAAATCGATTCTGGGCTGAATGAGTTTTCTGATTTAACGTCAACAGTTCCTAGTGTGAAAGAATTAGAGGGGTATGGATTTGTAGAGGATACGTTCACTTTTAATCACTCTTTCAACACTGTATTTGATCAATATGTTTTATCAAACCCTAATGAAACATGGAATTCTGGTGGATTGATTTCCTTTGGATTGGCACTAGATAAAAAAACGGAAATCATTTATTATCCAGGTGATTCTTATCCAGGGGCTAGCGAAGGTCAGATTCTCTATCTGCATTCTAGCATCTTAGGATTAAAGAAAATATGCATGGCTCAAGAAGTGGTTACGGTAAGTAAAGAAAAACAACTTATTGAATTTAGCTATGTCAAAGACGGAATGACCGAAGGGGTGCAACAAATTAGTTTTACATCTATAGGCGATAACAAAACAGTGGTGAGCCATGTTTCTCGGTTCAAAGGCGTGTCTAGCTTTAGAGATATTTTTTACCCCTTTTTTCACAGTTTGATAATTTCTAAGTTTCATCAAAACCTTAAAAAATCGCTAAATCCGTAAATACTATTAGCGTATTGGAATTAATATATAGTTTTACACTCGTGAAAATAGTATCGCTCATATTGGCCATCTTTACTTTTACATTATCCATGTACCCATGCGATGATGAATTGTTGGTGTCTGAATTAGAGCAAACAGAAATTCACAATGCCGAACATAATGGGCATGAGCACGAACAAGGAGCGGATTATTGTTCGCCTTTTTGCGTGTGTAACATTACCCATGTACAGCGAAATGAAAACTTTACTCCAAAGCCTTTAAAAGCTTTAAATTTTGAAAGCCCTAACTTTATTTACCTCGCTCCATTTTCTACTGGAGTTGCCTCCGACATTTTTCAACCGCCTCGAGCATAATTCAACAACCATTGGATAGCTATATCCTTTAACGAATAGCGCCCTTAATTTTGTTGAATTAATTTTTGTAGAATGATACCAAATATCATTGCTTATTCGGTTAAAAATAAGTTAGTTATTGGAATGTTTACTCTAGCCATAATTGTTGCTGGTTTCTGGAGTTTAACCAAAGTCCCAATCGATGCCGTACCTGACATCACCAATAATCAGGTTCAAGTTATTACTCAAGCTCCAAACTTGGGTACCGAAGATATCGAAAAGTTTGTGACTTATCCAGTAGAAATTGGAATGGCCAATTTACCGGGAGTCAAAGAAATTAGATCCGTTTCTCGTTTCGGACTTTCGTTAGTCACCATTGTGTTTGAAGACGATATGGGAACATATCTTCCGCGTCAATTGGTGGCAGAGAAACTAACCGATGTGAAGGAGGATATTCCGGCTGGTTTTGGAACTCCATTTGTAGGACCTATTTCTACGGGGTTGGGAGAGATTTACCAGTATTCATTGGAAGTTGAAGATGCCTTTGAAGATAAATATTCATCGGCTGATTTGCGTACCATGCAAGATTGGATTATTAGACGTCAAATGGCGATGGTACCTGGAGTGGTGGAAGTCAATGCTTTTGGTGGCGACATTAAACAATATGAGGTAGCTATTAACCCTTCAAAGCTCAAAGCCCATAGCATTACGATGGCGGATGTTTTTGAAGCCTTAGAATCCAATAACCAGAATACGGGTGGCGCATATATTGAAAAGAACCATCAAGCCAATTACATTCGAGGTGAAGGGTTAGCGCGTAGCTTATCGGATATTGAAAGTGTAGTAATTAAAAACACCGATGGAATTCCGTTACTGATTAAAGATGTCGCTACCGTTCAATTTGGTAGAGCCATTAAATTTGGTACCCTAACCAAAGACGGTAAGGGAGAAGCTGTTGGAGGAATGATTTTGATGCTGAAAGGTGCCAATTCCAATAAGGTAATTGATGCGGTTAAAGCACGTATGGATGAAATTCAAAACTCATTACCCGAAGGAGTAAGCATTGAACCTTTTTTAGATCGAAGTAAATTAATTAACAGTACCATTACTACGGTAAGCATCAATTTAGTAGAGGGCGCATTAATTGTGATTTTCATTTTGGTTCTTCTTTTGGGTAACTGGCGTGGAGGGCTAATTGTGGCTTCAACCATTCCATTATCGTTATTGTTTGCCTTTATATTGATGGATTACTTTGGGGTATGGGCCAATCTAATGAGTTTAGGGGCCATTGACTTCGGGATTATTATTGACGGAGCCGTAATTATTGTGGAAGGAACGGTGTTTCTATTGGTCCAAAAACTAAGATTACAACCCAATTTGACTCAAGATGAACGAAACCAGGTAGCTATTGAATCTTCTACAAAAATGATGAACTCAGCTTTCTTTGGTCAGCTTATCATTTTAATTGTATTTATTCCAATACTCGCATTACAAGGGGTAGAAGGCAAGATGTTTAAACCCATGGCATTGACATTCATGTTTGCCATGATGGGTGTGATGGTTTTGTGTTTAACCTATGTTCCCATGATGTCGGCTTGGTTTTTAAAGGTTAATGTAAAAGCAAAAGTATCTTTTGGCGACAAAATCGTTTTGTACCTAGAAGAAACCTATATTAAATACCTTCAAATATCATTGACTCATGCTAAATGGGTAGTTTCAGGATCTGTGATTTTATTAATTGGATCAGGAGTTGTTTTCTCTCGATTAGGAGGTGAATTTATTCCAAAACTAGATGAAGGTGATATTGCATTTCACTCCATTTTGAAACCGGGAAGTTCTTTATCGGAAACGGTGAAAATTACCACACAAGTTGAGAAACTAATCTTAGCCAATATCCCAGAGGTGGAACATGTGATTTGTAGGATTGGGGTAGCCGATGTGCCTACCGATCCGATGCCTATGGATATAGCCGATTGTTTCGCCATTTTGAAACCCAAAAGCGAATGGCGCGAAGGTATGACCAAAGAAAAGTTGGTAGAAGAATTAGAAGCACAGGTGAGTTTGGTTCCAGGAGTTAACTACGAGTTCACTCAACCTATTGAAATGCGTTTTAACGAGCTTATTACGGGTGTACGGGAAGATGTGGCGGTTAAGTTATTCGGTGATGACTTAGAAGTATTGGCTCAAAAGGCAGAAGAAATGGGAAAAATCATTTCTACCGTTGATGGGGTGGCCGATATGAAAGTGGAAGCTACGGCTGGTTTGCCTCAAATTACCATTACTTATGACCGTAAAAAGTTAGCGCAATACGGATTACATATTTCTGATATAAACTTGATTATTCAAACCGCCTTTGCGGGTAGTGAGGCAGGAGTGATTTTTGAAGGTGAAAAGCGATTTGATTTAGTGGTACGATTAGAAGATGCGCAACGTTCAAGTATTGACGATGTGCGTAAGCTTTTTGTTCCCTTGGCCAACGGACATCAAATTCCGATTAAGGAAGTAGCCGATATTAGCTACGTTTCTGGGCCCATGCAAATTAGTCGTGACAATACCAACAGACGAACCTATGTTGGGGTGAATGTAAGAGGGCGTGATGTGCAATCGGTCGTTACCGAAATTCAAGAAAAATTAGATGCGCAGTTTGAATTGCCTACCGGGTATTATATTAGATATGGTGGAGCTTTTGAAAATCTAGAACGGGCTACGAGCCAATTAAAGATTGTTGTTCCAATTGCTCTTGGATTGATTTTCATATTGATCTTTTTCGCTTTAAAATCTATTAAACAAACGGCCATGATTTTTATGGCAATCCCACTAGCGGCCATGGGTGGTGTGTTTTCGTTATGGTTGCGCGATATGCCATTTAGTATATCGGCCGGTGTAGGATTTATTGTTTTGTTTGGTGTGGCCGTTTTAAACGGGTTAGTACTGATTAGTGGATGGAATGAAATCAAAGAAAACGAAGATATGCCGTTACTAGACAGAATCAAAACAGGAGCTAAACGTAGAATTCGACCAATTTTGTTAACGGCACTTACCGATGTATTTGGATTTTTACCGATGGCAATTTCTACATCTGCTGGGGCGGAAATTCAACAACCACTGGCGACCGTAGTTATTGGAGGAATGATTACAGCTACATTTTTAACCCTATTTGTTTTACCAATTTTATATCAATGGATGGAAACACGAAACTTGAAAATGAATAAAGTAACCACTTTAGCGACTTTGTTTATTCTCGCTTCTACAAGTATGCACGCACAAACGATTCGCACTATTTCTTCGGTAGATGAGGTGATTACTTTAGGCCTGCAAAATAACGGGAATGTTGTGAATGCGAATAAAAATATAGCGATTCAAGAACTTGGAAAACGGTCGGCTATGAACTTAGGTAAAACAAATTTTGACTTCCAGTACGGACAATACAATAGTTACCGCAACGACTTTTCTTTTGAAGTCAATCAGAAAATCACCTTTCCTACCGTGTATTCTAAGCAAAAGCAATTAGCAGAACTGCGGATACAAAGTAGTCAAGTGGAATTGGCGGTAACACAAAATGAATTGACTCGAAAAATCAAAAAAGCGTGGTACCAACTGGCTTTTTTACAAGAAAAAAACGATCTATTTAAGTTTCAAGATTCGTTGTATACCGAGTTTGCGCGCGCTGCCGGTATTAGATATGCCGTAGAAGCAATTACGTATTTAGAAAAGGTGACAGCAGAAGCTAAGTCGTTAGAAGTAGCCAATAATTTAAATCTATTAGCCTCTGATATTGTCATTCAAGAACGGCAATTACGCTTGCTAATTAATGATTCCACAGGTCTATGTTTTACGCCATTAGGTGTTTCTGAGCGAAACTTTGGAACGGTAGCAGATTCAGGTCAGCTCAAGCAAAATCCTTTATGGCTATATTCTGTTCAGCAAATTGAAATTGCGAAAGCAGTAAAAGAGGTAGAGGTGGCTAAAACATTACCCGATCTTTCTATTGGGTACTTTAATCAATCTATGACCGGTTCAGTTTTGCAAAATGGAGATGTAGCACCTAGTTCTACTCGTTTTCAAGGAGTGCAGGCCGGAATTGCTATTCCTATTTTTTACCGATCGCATAAAGCAAATGTAGAAGTGAAAGAGATGCAATGGCAAATGAGACAAACGGAATCTGTATACTATCAAAATGTATTGCAAGGGGAGTATGAACAACAAATACAGCAGGTTTTGAAATATAATGGTAGCTTAGATTACTATAAAAATACCGCGTTGAATCAGGCCGATTTAATTATTGAAAGTGCTCAAAAAAGCTATGCCAACGGAGCCATTGGATACGTAGAATATTTTCAGGGTTTAACGCAGGGTTTAGATCTTAAAATGGACTATTTGGAAACCCTAAACGGGTATAACCAAGCCGTAATAAATTTAGAGTACTTAATTGGTATTCAATAAAAGAGAAAACAATGAGAAATTTAAAATATATCGTCTTTAGTGTGTTCATTTCAGCAATGCTTATAGGATGTGCCGGAAATACAAGTAATCACCATGCACACGGTCATGGTTCTGACCCAGATAAAGTACGCTTTAATCTAGACCAATTTGCGACCATGCAAATGGCTGTGGATACGATGAATCTCCGGAATTTATCGAATTACGTAGAGTCTAATGGAACCCTTGAGGTACCCCCAAATAACGAAGCTTTAGTAAGTACCGTAATAGGAGGTAACATTACCGGAATTAAGGTGATTGAAGGTGATGCCGTTGCAAAAGGACAAGTGTTGGCGACCATTAGCCATCCTGAGTTAATAAAAATTCAAACCAGTTATGTAACCGAGTGGAATAAAAGAGCGTATTTGAAAAGCGAATACGACAGGCAACAAAAACTGTACGATGAAAAAGTGGGTTCTGGTAAAGAATACCAAAAAGTGCAATCAGAATACCAGTCCATAAATGGAGAA
Source organism: Salibacteraceae bacterium (assembly GCA_047610145.1). GTDB lineage: Bacteria > Bacteroidota > Bacteroidia > Flavobacteriales_G > Salibacteraceae > CAJXZP01. The sequence continues at coordinate 7,283 of JBLFZF010000116.1, forward strand.
GTACTCGGATTAGAAGCACAGTTGCGTTTATTACATATATCGGGAGCGTCAATTTTAAAAGGAATCATTACTGAGCATGTTCAAATAAAATCTCCTATTAGTGGGTTTGTTCGAAAAGTGGAAGTCAAAATAGGTCAATATGTAGCGCCACAAAAAGAGATGTTTGATATTGTAAATATTGATCATGTGCATGCTGATTTTATGATCTATGAGAAAGATGTGGCGAAGGTTAAAAAAGGGCAAACCATTCTGTTTACCGCAGAAGGAAATAAAGGACAAGATATTAAAGCGGAAATATATTCGGTAGGTAAAAACTTTGAACAAGACCCCAAAGCGGTTCACATTCATGCAGAGATTGAAAACAAGTCGGGTTTTTTGTTGCCGGGTATGTATATTCAAGGTAGAATTCTGGTAGATTCTGAAAAATCGCTGGCCTTACCTGAATCAGGAGTGGTTAGACAAGGAGAGCAATACTTCGTGTTCAGTGCTGTAAAAATGAAAGTTGGAGAAGAGTTGAAATGGGACTTCTTTCCAATAGAAGTAAAGGTAGGCGTAACCGATAATGGATGGACTCAAATTATACCGATAAAACCATTTAAAAAGAACCAAAAATTTGCTTCCAAAGGAGCGTATTACTTAATGGCTGAATTGAAGAAAGAAGAAGCTGAACATTCGCATTAGTGAATACTTACAAGTTGAAAAAGCCAAGACGGAAGTCTTGGCTTTTTTGTTGTTGAAAATAAGCTGATTAAGCTATGGTTTTCTTTTCTCAATGTTTGTGAATTTGGTTATTATTGTGTTAGGATTAATCCCTAATTGAAATATTCATGATTAGCTCAAAAATTAATAACAAATCCCTAGTTTTTTTAATTGTCTTTTCTGCGATTGTGTTCTCTAATTTTACTGGGGTTGGTCAAAATTTGCAACCAATTGATGATATATGGGTTCCCTATGGAAAAGTCAATGCAATAAAAAAAGATACCCTTAATAATGTATTGTATTATGGTGGTGATTTTAATTGGTTGGGAAAACGAACTACTGGGAACGTAGTTCTAGATAATGACGGAAATTTCAAGAGTTCACTACCCATATTAATTTATGGAGTGAAAGATGCTGTTCCCGATGGACTGGGAGGCGCTTATTGTGTTGGAGATTTTTATAACCAAAGTACAGGAGAAAAGTATAACATTATCCAATTTGATTCTAACGGGGAGATATTAGATAGATTTTACAATTTTCGCCTTAATGGGGCACCCACATCTATTGTAAAGTACGAAGACACTTTAATTATTGCAGGTCATTTTACTCAAGCTGGTAATTTTAAAAAAGGTTCGTTCTTTTTAAATCCCAGAAATTTTCAAGAGGATTATTCCTTACCTGAGGTGAATGGATCTATATTTTGCTCTGCCCCAGATGGCAAAGGAGGACTGTATATTGGAGGATCTTTCACCAAAATTGGAGCAGTTACAAGAAATCACTTGGCTCAAATTGATGAAAATGGAAAGCTAACAAATTGGAACCCGAACGCGAACCAGTATGTTAGGTGTTTGAAATTTGATAATGACACCATTTTTGCAGGTGGAAACTTTACAACCGTTGGTGGTACTATAAGAAATAGAGCGGTTTCATTAGATACCAATGGGGTGATTTCTAACTGGAACCCAGATGCAGATGGATTGGTATGCGATATAGAAATATATGGGGATACCGTGTTTTTAGCAGGGAAGTTTACCTGGTTGAGTGGAAATATATATAAACGTTTAGTTGCGGTTAATAAAAGTACCGGGACACCAATTGCGCCATGGATTAGTGGAATTCAAGGTTCATCAAATGGTAGTAATGTTGTAAACGATATGGCTATTCATAATGGGATATTATACTTAGGAGGGCAATTTACTCAACTAGGAAATCCAATTCTTGCTAGAAGTATGTTAGCGTCTTTAAATATTGCTACTGGAGTATTTACAAGTTGGGATCCTAATGTGACTAGGCGTGTTTTTACGGGGATCCCTACTATAAATACATTAGAAGTATTTGGAGATTCTTTATACGTAGGAGGGGGGTTTGATTCTATTTCAAGTCAAGAAAGAAAAAACGTATGTGCCTTTAATTTGGCTACGGATAGTCTAACCTCTTGG
>JBLFZF010000117.1:0-9156 GCA_047610145.1 Salibacteraceae bacterium
AGCGGCTCCAGTACCCAAACTAAGCATCATATCTAACGCTCCGGTTACCATCGGGTGGTCCCAACTTATGAAACTCACATCTTCTCGACTTAAAGCGCGCTTACGATCAAAGGTGACGGATATTCCAGCATCTGGAATAGAAGGGAAGGCCTCTCTATTGGTTCCTGCGGGATGTAGCAAGTATGTTCGAGGTGCTAAATCCTCCATTTCAACGCCAAAGTGATGGAATACTTTGGTCATGTAGATCTCTAATTCTAAATCTTGATCAGCTTCTTTTATTTGCGCAATTAACTTTTCAGCGATCAATGGTCTAAACGAATTCATTTCTAGAAGTCGGTCTCTACCATTTGCTAATAATTGCTTCAGCTCTTTTTGGTATTTAGCCGTATCAGAAATTAAAGCATCCAATTTGGCACTAATACCAGAAGTAGAGGCAAACAAAGCAATGTCAACCAAGCGATCACCGAACAGTTGTGCTATTTGATTTCCGCCTTCTATATTGTCTTCAAAAGCATTTAAGCCTTCATGAAACCACCGAACCAATACTTCTTGCGGACTACCTTTCAAGTACGGTATATGTATGTGAATATCTTTTGATTGACCTATACGATCTAAACGTCCAATGCGTTGCTCTAATAACTCTGGGTGTACGGGTAAATCAAATAATACCAAGTGATGTGCAAACTGGAAATTTCTTCCTTCGCTACCAATTTCAGAACATAATAATATGCGTGCGCCTTCTTTTTCTGCAAACCATGCCGCATTTCTATCGCGTTGAACAATGGTTAGGTCTTCATGAAACACGCCCACTTTTGCCGTGCTTTGTTTGTGAAGGGCTTTTTCTAAAGCCAATACCTTTGTTTTGCTTTTACAAATCAATAATACCTTGGCCGGACTCAATTGCGTTAACAAATCAACTAACCAGGTTACCCGTGGATCTGCTGAAAACCAAAACTGCTGTTTTGTTTCTATACCAGTTTGTAGTTCTTTGTCAACCGCATATTCTTTGGTTAAGCGTTCTATCCATTGTTTTGTATTGGATGCAGCCTCCAAAGGAATAAGGTGTGCTTTTCGTTTTGGAAAACCATTCATAGCCGCACGCGTATTTCTAAACATCACACGACCAGGACCATGTTGATCCAATAAATCTTCTATTAATTGGTTTTTACCTACGGCTCCTTTTTGTTCTATTTGAGCCATTCTATTCTTACCAAATAACGACTCTAACAAGGCGGTTTCTTTTTTCTTTAAGGATTTCCCTAGAGACAAGACCGCTACAATATTGGCAATCTCTTTATGGTCTTGTGATTCGTTAGTAAATTTTTCGTAATCCGCATATCGTTCCGGGTCGAGTAATCTTAATCGTGCAAAATGACTTTCTACGCCCAACTGCTCTGGAGTTGCGGTTAGTAACAATAATCCATTAGCTACTTTACTCAACATTTCAACAATAGCATATTCAGGACTTACTTTATCTACCGACCATTCTAAATGGTGGGCTTCATCTACTACCAACATGTCCCATTGTGCCGAAATGGCTTGTTGGGCGCGGGTAGAGGAGTTGGCTAAAAATGAAGTGCTACAAATAACTAATTGGTCATCTAAAAACGGATTTCCATCCGGAGCACTTTCATCTAAGGAGGCAGCTCTTTCTTCATCAAAAATATGGAACCATAAATTAAAACGCCTCAGCATTTCAACAAACCATTGATGAATTAAAGAATCGGGAACCACTATTAATATGCGTGATGCACGGCCACTCACTAACAAACGATGCAAGATTAAACCGGCCTCAATTGTTTTTCCAAGTCCCACTTGATCAGACAATAATACACGTGGTGCGTAACGAGAACTGACTTCATGCGCTACATATAATTGATGCGGAATCAAATCAATACGACCACCCACAAACCCATGGATAGGGGATACTCTACGCGTATGATTGAATTCTAGTGTTTTTCTTCTTAAAGCAAATACATCTGGAGTGGTTACATCACCAAGAATAATACGATCGTCTGGACCATGATTCGCAGAAACTTCCCCCAAATCAGCTTCCGACAAGGTTCCTTTTTTTCCTAAATATAAAAATAATGGTCCCGCGGTTTCAACGCGTTCAATAACGAATGGGAGTTTATTTGCATCGGCAACCGTATCTCCTGGTTTAAAAATAACTCTTCGCAATGGCGCACTTTCCGAAGCATAGAGTCGTTTTTCTCCAGAAGTAGGGAAATTTACGTGTACCCGATTTCTACTCGTTTCTACAATAATACCTACACCCAGTTCAGGTTCACCCTTACTGATCCATCTTTGATTTGGATAGAAATCCTCCATATTATCTGCTATTTTACTTTCCGCTATTAACTCCAAAAAAGGGGTCTTTTAAAAAAGCGGAAAGGTCTTCCATTTTAGCGGTATCACCAAGAGCTGTGGTTTTTTTTTCTTATTTGATACGCTTGAAAAGGGGAATGGTTAAATACCAGAATTTTCAAAATATAATAGCGCAACAGCAACGTTTTACCAATCCACATCTCCAAATCAAACAACCACTATAAACAGGGCTAAAATGGCTAGCGGAATTTATGTGGTTACTTTGAAAAATGAACAAGGTGTGAAGGTGGAGAAAGTAGTGAAGCGATAGTTTCAAATTGAATTATTAAAAATGGGGGAAGCGAGTTCGTTTCCGTCTTTCTTTGTTAATTATTTGAATGTCATGTATTGTGAATAAACAGTATTTATCTTTTTCTGAAAAAAAAACGCCTATATTTATAGACTAAAAAAAAAAATGAAAAATCTTTACTTACTAGCTCTCACATTATTCCTTTTTAACTCAAACTTTTACGCTCAAAACGGATTAAGCTTTGATGGAACGAATGATCAAGTAGATTGTGGGAACAACACTTCTGTTCAAATTACCGGAACCGCAATAACATTGGAAGCGTGGATATACCCCACATCTTGGCAAACTAATATTTGGCAAGGAAACATCATCAATAAAGAATCATTAGCTGGAGGTGGATATATGTTGAGATGTGGTGCGGGTGGAAAGCTAAATTTCAATATAGGAAGTGGACCTGGCTGGAATGAGATTTCTTCCGCTACAAATATATTAACGCTCAATACATGGCAACATGTGGCTGGAACATATGATGGTTCCTATATGAGGATCTACCTCAATGGAGTACTCGTTGATTCATTGGTGAAAAATATTTCTATGGCCAGTTCCACTAGTAATTTAGGTATTGGTTATGCGCCAATTTATGCTGGAAGTAGAAATTTTCCAGGAAAAATTGATGAAGTAAGAATATGGAGCATTACTAGAAGTGAGTCCGAAATAGCTGCAAACATGAATACTGAACTGTGTTCTATCCCATCTAGTGTTAAAGCATACTATACATTTAACCAAGGAGTTGCAAGCGGAACGAATACCACAATAACCACATTAACAGATTTGTCTGGGTATGGAAATACGGGAACTCTTACAAACTTAGCATTAACCGGAACTTCTTCAAATTGGGTGACGGGTAAGACATTTACTCCGTGTTATCCGGTGTGTTATGGTCCAACTCAAACGCTTGTAGAATGTGATGGTTATTCCATAACAGTGGGTAGCAATACCTATACTACCACAGGAGTATATACAGATACTTTGGTAGGCGTTGGGTGTGATTCAATAGTGGTTACTGATCTTACGGTTAATCTAAACCCTTTGTTTACACAAACTCTAGTAGAGTGTACCGGTTATTCAATTACAGTAGGAACGAATACGTATTCTACTACTGGTGTTTATGTGGATACTTTAGTAGCTTCGTCATCGTTAGGGTGCGATTCTATTGTGACTACAAATCTTACGGTAGGGAGTTACAAAACCTCAAATCAAACTTTTAGTGAGTGTATTGGGTTTACTGTCTCGTTCGGAACGAATACCTATTCTACAACAGGGATGTATCACGATACTTTAATTGGCATGGCTACTGGAGGGTGTGATTCTATTGTAAATACGGATTTAACTATTCTAAGTCATTCATCTGCTACAGATGTTATTGTGGCTTGTGATACCTATACTTGGATGGATGGAAATACATATACAGCAAGTAATATGATTGCTAAAGACACTATTTTAAATGCAGCAGGTTGTGATTCCATTGTTACTTTGAATCTAACCATTAACTTCAGTACAGCCAGTGTAGATGTGCATGCAGCTTGTGATAGTTATACTTGGATTAATGGATCCGTATATACGGCTAGTAACTCCATAGCTACGCATACTTTAGTAAACGCGGCAGGTTGTGATTCGGTGGTGACTTTGAATTTAACCATTACCAATAGCACCACAAGTACAGATGTTCATTCGGCTTGTACTAGTTATACTTGGATTGATGGGGTAACCTACACCTCAAGTAATACCACCGCTAAAGATACGTTGGTAAACGCAGTAGGTTGTGATTCTGTTGTTACGTTAAATCTAACGATAAACTCCACTTATGTAACTACTGATGTGCAAACGGTTTGTGATAGTTTAATCTGGGCAGATGGAAATACATACTACTCTAATAACAACACGGCAACGTACATGACTCAAAGTGTATCGGGGTGTGATTCAATCGCTTCTCTAGACTTAACTATAATAAATAGTACGGTATTTACGGATGTTATTCAAGCTTGTGCTGATTATACGTGGATAAACGGAGTCATCTATACTTCAAGTAATAATACGGCTACCGATACTTTGGTGAGTGTTAATGGGTGTGATTCTATTGTTTTATTGGACTTAACTATTAATAACGCTACCTCAGGTGCGGATATACAAACGGCTTGTGATAGTTTGGTATGGATTGATGGTATTACCTATTATTCAAATAATTCAAATGCGACCTTTACCATAGTTAATGCGGGTGGGTGTGATTCTGTAGTGCGTTTATTCTTAACTATTCAGCCTATTGATGTGACTACGTCATCAAATTGGTCTTCCATATCTGCTAATGCCGTTGGTATGACCTATCAATGGATGGATTGTAGTGCTAATAGTTTGATAGCTGGGGCGACAAATATTACGTATACAGCCACCGTAAATGGTTCTTATGCGGTCATTATCTCTAATAGTACTGGATGTGTGGATACTTCCAATTGTGTGAATTTAACGAATGTGGGTATTAACGAAGCTGAATTAATAGGGATATCTGTATATCCTAACCCAACGAATGATGTTTTAAACATCGATAAAGGAACTAATGCATCTTTAGAAATAACAATCACCAATAGCACAGGAGCAGTGGTTTACCAATCCAACACCCAAAACCAAACGACCACCATTAACATGAGTAACATGGCTACTGGAATGTATGTGGTTACATTGAAAAATGAACTGGGTAAGAAGATAGAAAAAGTAGTAAAGAGATAGGTTTAATTGAATTATTGAAAAGGGTGGAAGCGAGTTCGTTTCTGCCCTTTTTTATTTCGGTTGTGTTCAACTGGCTCATGCTTCGTGAGGTCAATTGAAAGTATGAGGAGGTTGAATAGGTTCGAGATGTAGGCTACTAATAATTAATTAAATTTGAATGATTATTCTATTTCCGTAACCTAGGAGAATGACATTTCGAAATTATCGGGCGCAAGTCTAGCTATTGTAAAAAATGATGTCGTTATTGTAGGTTGTGAGCACGATGACAAATAACTAGTATTACACTTAGATAGGCCATAGATATATTCATGAAGTATTTTGCATTAATTCTACAATTTTTTATTCTCCAAAACTCTTGGAGTCAAGTAAACCCTTGTTTAGAATCTCAATCCTTTAAAATTGTGGTATTAGGTTCTTCTACTGCGGCTGGAACAGGAGTTTCGACCTCAGATAGCGCTTGGGTAAATCGATATAGAGAATATGTAACAGGAATAAACGGAGACAACGAAGTAATTAATTTGGCAGTAGGAGGGTTCAGCACTTATAAAATCATGCCATCTGCCTTTGTGCCACCAGTAAACCGTCCTTTGTCGGATACCAATAAAAACATCACTAAAGCTCTTAGCCTTAACCCAGATGCGATAATTGTAAATCTTCCATCCAATGATATAAGCTCTGGATACTCGGTAATGGAGCAATTGTATAATTTGGATTCGGTATTTTCCTTGTCTAATCAAAACAATATTCCGATTTGGATTTGTACCACGCAGCCTAAAAATCACTTGTCATCAGCTACACGACAACTACAAGAGGATTTGAAGGACTCTATTAATTTAAAATATGGCGTATTTACAATAGACTTTTGGACCACAATTGCGCTACCGGATAATAGCATTAACCCAACGTATAATGCAGATGGCACTCATTTAAATGATGCAGGACACCATGTTTTGGTAGATCGTGTAATGAATACTAATATTCTAAATCAACTTTATTCTTCTATTTCATATACAGATTACTGGGCCCGTGAAATTAGTACGGAGATGTCAAGTTTATGTGGTGATTCAACTAATATTTTCAAGGTAGTTGTTGCTAATATTGGGGACTCAAACTCTTTGCCAACCATGGTTTATTTTAAGCTAGAGAATATGACCTCTGGATTTTTGGTATTAGATTCTTTACAAATTCAAAATGGTATTCAAGCTTGTGTTTATGATACTGTTTCTTTTGTGGGGAGCACGTACAGTGCTGGAAATTATAAAGTTTCGGGAATAGTTAAAAATGCAAGCGATACGGTATTTGGTAACGATACAGCATTTTTAGTTTTTCATTCTTTGGGTCATCCAATTTCAAATATTTCAAATGATACGTTATGTTCGGCTGGTTCTGGAGATTTAGTTGCTCAAGTAGAACCGGGGGATACTACCTTTTGGTATCAAAACAATACGGATTCAAATTCCATAGCTTCGGGAAACTATTTTCAAACACCAAGCTTGGGATATACCAATTCGTGGTATGCCGAAACAATAAGAGGGGATTTATATCACTCGAACTCCCTTCTAGCAAACAAAAATTCCAGTATTGACTTTAACGGGGTTATGTTTGATTTAGTTGGAAATGAAGATATAATAATGGATAGTTTTGATGTGAAAATTGCAAGCGTAGGTTTACAAATAGTTGAAGTTTATTATAAAACGGGTAGTTACCTTGGCTATGAGCTAGATGCAACAGCATGGACGTTTTTAGGTTTTGAAACGGTAGATGTTTTAAATATCGATGAATTTACCCGTGTTAAATTGGGAAACCTTCCTTTAAATAATGGAGATACCATGGGGGTGTATATTCAAATGGCAAATCCTTCATCCAATTTGTCTTATCAATGGGTATCCGCTCCAATTACTCGGTCTAATAATGAGTTAAGTATCCTTACCGGAAGTGGGATAAGTCACAACCATACAAATTATTATTACCCAAGAGATTGGAATGGAAAAGTGTATTACCATTTTGGAAGTCGACCAAATGGGGAGTGCAAAACTGAACGAACCAAAGCAACAACTTTTATTAGCCAAACCAATTTCAGCATTGGGAATGATACCATAATTGACATTTTTGATTCTATTACTTTCAACGGCCCTTCCGGAGCATTGTCGTACTGGTGGTTTGATGGATCAACTAATCAGAGTCTTACTTTGCAGTCTGCGAATTTAGGTTTAGGTATACATTATGTGACTTTAGAAATTGAAGATTCCTTAAAATGTCACTTTACAGAAGAGACCGTTTTAGGAATAGCTGATTTGGTCTCTGTGCAAGAGTCAAATAATTATGAGATTAAAATATTTCCAAACCCGGTACAAAATCGCCTATGGATAGATGCTGTAAATGTAGAAAGTATTAAGCTGTTCTCAACGGAAGGTAAGATGGTGTTAGAAAATTTAAATACCTCAAATACCATTGATGTATCACGTTTAATTCCGGGTATTTATATCTTGAATTTACGCGTAAATGGTAAGGACTATGTATCCAAAATAATAAAGCAGTAATATGTTTTTAACGAGGGAATACAGAATTCATCATGCTAATGGATAACGTCAGTTCATCAGGGTTTATTTAATTCTTATTACGATTACAGTAAGAAATTTTTCCCTGTTCAACAACATCAATATCTACCCAAACCCAGTTCATGACTAAGTAAATATTGAAATTACTAATTGGCCTTCTAATGGAGTAGAGATTGTGGTGAGGTATATTACAGGTAAGCAAGTTTATATTCAAAACGTTGAGCCAATATCTACTATCGAAATCATCCATATCAATATCTCTAAATGGGCTAAAGGAACGTATTTTGTTGAAGTAGGTGCAGGTGAAAATAGAGTGGTGCAGAAGATTTTGGTTCAGTAATGGGTATAAAATGAATTAAATATACGTTCCATTTTTTTTATAAATACCAAAACTTAAAGGTTGTACTTGGGTTGGTTGTTTTGCTTATCAATTCGTTCATTCCAGTAGATCCAAATAGTTTTTATTTTCAAGTATTATCATTTAGTGTAACATCTATTAGTGCGGCTTTATTGTTATCAAAGGCTGATAGCATTAAAAAGTTTAAACATCCTGTTTTTGGGAAAACGATTATGTTTATTTCTGTTATTTCATATTCGATGTACTTGGTGAATTTAGCTATAGTTGCTCAAGTTATAGATACTAATTTCCCTCCTCAAACACTTTGGGAGAATGCGTATATGTATGTGGTGTATTGGATAGCAACCATCGTAATTGCTACTATTCTGTATGCATTTTACGAAAAACCTATGACGGACTTACGAAATAAATAAGCATTGTTTAAGAGGATCCGTTCGCTCCCAAAAGAAATATTATATGGTATCAATTAGATAACATTGTGTTGAACTATGAATGGCAAATTTGCGGATATTCATTTTTCTTGCTATGACAATGTATCGTATTAAATATTTGAGTTTATTTTTAATAATGGGGGCCCTGTTTTTAACCTCCCTAATAATTCCTAATAATGATTTTGAGAATCAATTATTAGCAGATTTAAATCGGTTTCATCAACAAACCAAGAATTTTAAATTGGCTGCCCAAGATTACAAGAAAAATACTATTTCTATTGATAGTTTACAGAATCAAGTATTGAGAACTCGGTTGTCGTATAAGAAAGTAGAGTTTGTTGCAGAGTATTATTACCCCTCGTTTATTGAAGAGCATATTAATGGAGCGCCATTGCTACATATTGAAAAATT
>JBLFZF010000118.1:0-8954 GCA_047610145.1 Salibacteraceae bacterium
TCATATTAACGGTACCAACTACGCTGACTCGTTTTCCATGAATAAGCACTCTTCCTTGATTACTTAATGCTCGGCTAAATCCATGACTATACCCTACGGGGACCGTAGCTATTTTCTTAGCGGTATTGGCAAGGTAAGATGTTCCATAACCGATGAACTCCCCTGCCTTTACCGACTTAACACTCATTACTTTACTTTTCCAGGTAATAACTCTTTTGAGTGGGTAGTCATACACTTTTTGCTTTGTTAAATAGTGAATGAGAATTTCTGTACTAGGGAAAAAGCCATACTGAAGAATGCCAATACGAACTAAGTCCATCCTTGTTTTAGGATACCGCATCGTAGCAGCCGAGCAAGCGGTATGTTTTATTTTAGGTACAATCCCAAAATTTACCATCTTTTTGTAAGCACTATTATAATTGCGTTCTTGTTTTTTAATTCGATGATAATTAGCAATACTTTCTGCACCTGCGTAGTGCGTACATAAGCCTTTTACAGTAAGGTGTTTAGATTCTTTTTTTATATATTGAAGGATTTTTGGAAATTCTTTACTGGAAAACCCTGTACGATTCATGCCTGTCTCAACCTCAATATGAACCTTGGCTGGTCTATTTAATCGTTGAGCAACGTTTACCGCTTTTTCTAATCGGTCTTTTTCAAAAACAAAAAATGAAATTCCGTTTTCTATCACCCATTCCATTTGGTCATTATCGAGCATCCCCATTATCATAATGGGTGTTTCATCAACAAGAGTCTCACGAACCCTTAGCGCTTCATCTGCGCTAAATACGGAAAAGTGATTTACCCCACACTCTTTTACCAAGGGAACAAATTTCTCAATGCCGTGTCCATAAGCATTTCCTTTCACGACTGAAGACAAACAAGTATCCTTACCTATAACTTGGCTGATAAATTCGAGATTGTGTTTTAAGGCGGATCTGCTTAAAAATATTTGTGACGTATGCATCATGAGTTACTTAGTATCTTTGAAGCAATTTTATAAAATAGATTTACTCCTGTAGGAATAATTGCATCCGGAAAATCGTAATCAGGATTATGTAATGCAGGTGTATCTTCTCCTGCCCCGATCCCAAACATAGCCCCCTTGTAGTGCTGGGTAAACAATCCAAAATCTTCTCCCCATTTAAAAGGATAGGGTCTGGTTATTACTGATATTTGATTATCAATAGCAGCTTGAAATATAGTATCTACTGCTTTTGTATTATTTTGATTTGCAACAAAATGATGTGTCGATTCAATTTCTATTTTAAGTTGGTGTGCTTCAGCGGCGGATTGAATAATTTGTACTATATTTTGGATAAGCAAATCCAACTGCTCTTCTGTCCAGGTTCGCAAGGTCAATCTTAACTCTCCATATCCGGCAGAGATGCCATAGTTGATATTGCCCATCTCAATATGAATAGGGGTAATCACTGCAAAATCTTCCCGCTCAGGTTGATTGTTGGATAAGGTATCTGTTTTGTACAATATGGTAGCAATAGCCAGGGCCGGATTTGCACCATGCTCAGGTTCAGCTGCATGGGCTGTTTTTCCATATATTTTTATAACAATGCTTTTTACAGCCGCTGTAAAAGAACCATTTCTCACAACCACTTGATGTAAAGGATAGCCCGGTAAATTATGAAAAGCAAATACATAGTCGGGGTTGATCGCTACAAATTTCGGGTCACCTAACACTGCTTCTGCACCAACTCCGTTTTCTTCTGCCGGCTGAAATAACAATACGATTTTTCCATTTACAAAAGGTCGTTCAGACAAACGTTTTGCCAATCCTATCAAGATCGTAGCATGTCCGTCATGTCCACATTTATGAGCTACAGTTTCAACTGTTGAACGGTATTCAAATTCATTTACTTCGGAAATAGGCAAAGCATCTAATTCTGCTCGAAAAAGTATGGTCGCTCCTTTCTTGCCACTATCAAAGACAACAAGCACCCCTGTCCCTCCAACTTTTTCGATGATTGTTGTTGGATGATACCGAGCTACAAATTCAACAATCTTATCAGCAGTCTCGTATTCCTGTTCTGATAATTCGGGATGTGCATGCAAGTGTCGCCTGATCTTTACTAAATCTTTATCTACTTGGTTTAATTTCACTTTTTTTATTTTTGGACGTTAAACTCAATAAAATAAATACTACTGCGGAAAGGCTTATTCCACCTATGTTAGCATCCAACCCAAGAGGTAAATCTGTTTTGGTCAACACTAGTAAGGTTGTTGTTACTCCGCCCAGAAGCATTGCCCAAAAGGCTGCAGTAGGAGTACTACGTTTCCAATACAATGCCCCTAGAACCGGAACAAATAAACCAGAGACCATAAAAGCATAAGACAATAGCATTAACTCCAATACATTTTGCATCATAGTTGCTAAAAGCAAAGCCAGAATACCAATGACTAGCGTGGCAATTTGAGAGTACCGTAAATTTTCTTTATCGCTTAATTTCCTTGGAACCAATCGGTCTAATATATCTGTCACCACATTCCCGGAAGCGGCCATTAAACAACTATCTGCGGTGGACATAATAGCAGAAAAATACGCCGATAACATCAAGCCCATTAAACCAATTGGAAGGACGGTACGCAACAACATAGGCAAGCCCATTTCAGCATCAATATCACTAGCGGTAGCAAATCCTGCATATTCAAACATTCCCTGTTCTGCTGCTACTCTTGCAAACAGACCTAATAGCACCCCCATAAAAGCCATAATGGGATACTCAAAAAGCCCGGCGATATACCAAGCTCTTTTTGCTGTCTTTTCATCTTTGCAGGCATAAATACGCTGATATAAAGTCATCCCCACAAACCAAATGGGAACGATGGTAATAAACCAATTTAAAAAAGTAACTGCTTTTATATTGCTCAAAGAAAGTAACTCGGGAGGTACCGATTCTTTAATAGCATCTATTCCTCCAATGGCGATATAACTCAGCGGGATACCTATAAATACCAGCCCTCCCATCAGTATGATCCATTGTACGGTATCCGTATAGATAACTGCTTTCATTCCACCAATTACGGTATAACCTACAGCAATAATTCCCATAATTAATAGTGCCGTATTGAGTTCCAATTCTAAGAAAGTGGCAGAGGCTAATTTTGCTCCAGCTAACAACTGAGAACTGGTAAATCCAATATACCCAATAGCAGAAATAATACCTGCCAATAGGGCTACTTTACCGTTGTAATGATATTGTAATAGCTGAGGAAAAGTTAGAAACTGTTGCGTTCGGGCTAGTTCGCTAACTTTTGGAATTAAGAAAACGGCAGCCAGCCAAGCTCCAATAAGTCCTGTAAATAACATCCACGAGCCAGCTATTCCCATTAAAAACCCTAAGCCTCCTAAGCCTATAGAAAATCCTCCTCCTACATCAGTTGCTACAACGGACAATCCGATATGCCAACTACTCATGTTTCTACCGCCTACATAGTAGTCTTCGGTATCTTTATTTTTGGTAAAAAAATAAAAGCCTACGCCAATCATGGCAATAAAATATACTATAAAAATAGTGCTGTCTATCCAATGCAAATTATTATTATTTATTTAGGTTTTTAATTTGTTTTACTCTGTAGTTATTTCAATTGAGGGACTGACATATTTTTTTTAGCAGTTGGCTTCGCTCAGGCAGCTTAAAAGGTGCGTCCGAGTGAATCTAACTGCTAAAAGCAAGGATTTTATCACGTATTTATTAGCTCATTATTCTTTGCCATATTTTTGTAATTTGTACCTAGCTTTCAATAGTTCAGTACGCCTCGAGACAGATGGCTTGGTAAATTCTTTACGTCTTCTTAATTCATCTCGGAGTTTTACTTTTCGGTGTTTATTTTTATACCGTTTTAACATTCGTTCGATGGTTTCCGTATCTTTTCGTTTGATTATTATCATATTATTTTTTGTAACGCATTTCAAGATATTTATTTTCAAAGCCTAATTTTTCGTATAAAAATCTAGCAGGGTTGTCAGGCTCTACATGAAGGGCAACATCCCCTTCCGCATTTTCCAAAGCATCCTGCATCAGTTTTTTACCAACGCCTTTACCTCTATAGTCTTTGTGAATGGCTATATATACCAAGATGTTTTCAGGGATGTATCCCCCCATCCCTGTTTTATTAACCACTACCGCCCCTATAATTTCATCCATTTGTGAATAGTTGATAACAACATAGCCACCTACCGATGATATTTCCCTCATCGCATAGTCAATTGCCTTTTTAATATCTTTTTTCTCATCACCATATTCTTGTAAATGGGTGTATAGAAAATTAACCACATTTTGACTTTGGGTATAACTCAGACTATCAAAAGGGTTGTAAATTTTAGTTTTGTTCTGTTCCATGTTCTGTTTTAGTATTTTTTTAATTATCATTTAAATCCATTCCTCTTAAAATAAATTAAGCCTTAATTAGATTAATTGAGTACTCCGAATAAATACTTACCTCTCATTTTTAATTTTCACTTTACTCATAAACTCTACTAACTTGGTATCAGCATAAATCCCATAAGCCGATATAATTGTTCCCCGGTTCCCGTCCTCACATTCAACCGAAAACAAGATAGACATATCACTAGGGTTGGACGCTCCCTCAAAACGAAAATACTCAACAATCCACATGTTTTTTGGTACATAAGTTTTTCCTGATTCAAAGCATTTTACTTTATCCTTTTCAATAGTAAAGGACGAAGTAACCCCATTTTCTTTTAAGATAAGTAAAGTATTAATGAGGGTACTATATTTTGTCTCAGCCATGATGAAAACATATTTAATAATAATAAAAAATTAAATTAATCATTAGAGATTATGCCTAGCAATTTCGTATTAGAATATACGAAGCTGAATTTCGACTACCAATACAAAATCTCTGTGCATATTCTCTATTGAGTATAAAGAATGGTGAAATTATTTCTTGTGTAATATTTAATTGTGATTAAGCTAAAAGAATCTCTATGCTGTTTTAGTTTCGATGTAATCAGAAGCCCCATTTTGTTGAGGTTTTATATCATTGGCATTTCTCAACCATAAATCAGTTTGAGGAAATCGTATTTCAATATTACTCTTTTGAAATAATTGAATTATTCGATACCTCAAACCACTTTTCACAAACGGTATCCGTCAAAATTCTGTTTAATGATTTTTTAACTGACTATATATTGTTTCCATAGAAGTCTTTAATTTATCAAGCGCACCATTTACAGCTTTCTCAATAGTATTTTCACGTATGACAACAGCAATAGGTGCTCTATTTCTCAGCCTGGCTTCAAGCATGCAACGTTTGTCGTTCTGCCCGGTTTTACTGCCATTCTCATCCGAGAGATGCACTTCTATACGAGTGATGTGACCGCTGCCCCTTGCTAATTTATTAGCTATAGTAGCGTTTACATAGGCTAAAAGTTTTTCGTTTCCTAAAATGTTATTGTCTGTATTAATTTGAATCGTCATATCGTTTTTTATTTTAATTTTTTATATAATACTTAATGCTATAATCGTAATACCACTTACTTCTTTTTCTGTCGATTTATAGATAATAGCTAATGTTTTGAAAAATGCTTTTGAACAAAAGCATTTTTTTGATTCTCTGTCATTTTATCGGCCGACTGAACTTCAATTTTAATTTTTTCAAATCGAAGATCAGATTGCAATACATTTAACAACTCTGTTTTGGCATTCGTTGGACCAAATAATAGAACCTCTTCGTAAGGAATAATAGCATTCCCCAGCTTTTTATAATATAAGGCTTGTTGTTGTTGCCGCTTATTATGCATAAGTTGTTCGCTCCTATTTAAAGCAGATTCCATATCCTCATGGTTAAAGGTGGTGTTGATAATAGTTAATGGAAAGGACTCTTTTTTAAAAGCTATCAGATGTGCTTCTGAATGATCCATCCATATTCCCAATTTATTTGCGTTTGACATTTCGTTTATTGATTATTTTTTTGAATTAATATATATCAGTTTGGTGAAATTCCAACATGCGCTTAAAAAACCAAAGCTGGGATTTCACTTTGTAAAATTAGTCGTTTGGTATTGTAGTCGTCAAATACTCGTTCAAAAAAGTTTTTATTTTTTTGCTCAAAAGCAAGCCAATCAGGAGAAATAGCGTTTACCAAACCAATAACTTCTTCCGCTTTTTTATCTCCAAATATCCGATGGAAAGTTGGTTCTTTATATCCTACCAAATTTCTAAAGTCCCTTATCATTTTCTGATAAGTACCATCCGCTTCACTTATGTCTTTATCTGAAATAAGGATTACTTGGAGGTGAGCATCCAAATTTTCTGTGAGGGCGGTAAGAATTCGCAGGTTATCAATCTTTGCATCATCCATGTCCATCATATAAAGTATTTTTTGGACAGGTCTCCAGGCCGTTTGAGGTTGGACAACTAGTACCGGACAGTCTACTCTTTCTGCAATTTTTGTTTCATAAGTCCCAAACCACTCATTTAGTGTAGTCAGATCGCTACGCCCTTCGATGACTAACAGCAATGGGTCTTTTTCATCCATTATACTGATGACTTTCTGATTCGAGAAACCTACAGCTACATCAAAATCGACCTCTCTCCAAATATTTCGTACATCTAAACTTAGTTTACGCAAGTGCTGCATTGCTTTTCTTTTCAAGCCTTTGAGATCCTGATACATTGGATAAGACGGCATACCTCCACCAATCACAGCAACCGTATTAATTAATTGGATAGCCAAAAGGGTTGCTGGAGTTTTTAACTCTTTCGCCAAATGGACTCCGTAAATAGCGGGAAGGCTTAGTTTGATATAATTATTAAGTAGTATAAATATTTTCTTATTTTTCATATTTATTTTTTAAAAAAATTAGTTTTCAGATTGGTTTCTACCCAGCACCAAGTCATTATTTTGGTGATGTCAGCTTGTCTTAAAAAAGGTATTCCTATAAGTGAACATCAAAGAGCGCTACAAATACTTGCTGTCTCCCAATAATGTAATTGGGAAAACTCTTTACAACGCTTTTCATAAATCTCTTCTTTCCAGCGATCATGCTCCTTTCTTAGCTTCTCTGAATCCTTATTTCTGCACGGAATTCCATCAGGGTTAGGAATCAATTCGCTAAAATCATCTTCTATTTTAATTGTCTTTTTCATTTTTTTATTTTTTTTATTTTTTTTATCATATACCTCATTTTACTGGTTCTTATCTAAGAACCAGTTTAAATATTAGGCATATAAATTAGCATGGAGTTGTTTACCAGTCGTAGGCTAGATGGTCAGCTTAGCCAACGAAGGGGGGATAATATCAAGTCGAATGGATAGAATGGAAATATTCATTCGAGGTTTAGCATACTGCATACAAGTACAACGAGCAAAAGGCTAAAATAGTTCCTAGTGAAACTATTTTATTAATAAATATATCAATTTACTCAGTCTTAGGCATTTCTATACTTGCTGTAATAATGGGTGCAGCGTCTACTTTTTCAATTTTCAGAAACGCTGTAATAGTATCAAATGATTCCTGTAGCTTCTGAAGTTTTTCAGGAGAGAGTTGTTTTAATCTGAGAGAAAGCTGTTCATGCAAAGGCTCCGGTGTTTTTTCCAAAAGCTCAGCTCCTTTTGCAGTCAGAATAATTAACCCAACTCGTTTATCTAGTTGTTTAGGTAATCGAGCAATCAATCCTTTTTCAACCAGACGGCTAATAATTCCAGTTACTGTACTCGCATTTAACTGTAGAAAGTTCTTGATTTCTTTATGCGAAGCCTGGAAATTTTTTCTATCATTTAAAAAGGTTAAACATAGTAACTGGGGTATACTGATACCATGTTCTTTTTGTATTCGCTTCGTTTCCACATTGACAGAACGAATAATCTGACGAATTCTAATAAGTATTTCTGTGTATTTCATTTACGTATAATGCCTTTTGATTAGGAATTGGGCCAGGCAAGCTAGTACAAATTTCCTAAAATCAATCCATGTGAATTTTATATGCTTGGGAGGTAGCGTTTTAGAATTGTAATGGTTCGAAAGCAGGATTGATAACTTTATAAAATCCAGCTTTTACTTTTGCTTTGAGCATAGCTTTAGATATGGGCATAACAATGTCAGATTCAATAAATTTGATTCTGACTTTATCTAAATCACTATCGAGTATTTTAACTTTTTGACATTTATTTTTCATGTTACTCTTTTTGGTTTAAAAATTTATGCTCCGGCCCATTCCAATATTTTGAGCTATCAATTTGACTAGATAGACATTCTTAAAAACAAGAGCTATCAAAATATTAGACTAAAATAAGGCACGAAATCACTACTTGTGATGAGCATTATATTTAAATAACATCCAAACCATCAAAATAGTTTCAACTGAAACTATTTTTAGTAGTTAATATATCTTATTCTTTGCCTTTTCTTCTTTTGTGCTGTTAAGGCTAAACCAGAACTATGAGCAGGTAAAATAACAAAATGGAACGGGGGACCAACAATCCTATTGACACCTCAACAGTCTAAAAATGATAAAGGCCGGTCAATTTAAATTGACCGGCCTTTATCATTAAGTATTATTCAAAAAGGGTACTGTTCAGCACTTGGCAGTTAGCTTCCCACTATCGCGCGTTATAGGGAAACCAAAGCTATTGCCAATAGCTAGAAGCCATCATAGTGAATATGATACCAAAAAAAGTGATCTATTCTAATACAATCATCTTCTTCGTCCCTTCAAACCCTTTTGCAATCAAACGATAGTAGAATACTCCACTGGTGCCTATTTCTGATTTATCCACAGACACTTGATTGTAACCTTTCTCGAAATCATCGCTCACAGAGGTTAATAACTTACCAGAAATATCATACACATTCAACGTGACTTCACTAGCTTTTGGTAATTCAAAACCGATTACTGTTTCCTCTTTGAATGGATTTGGCATATTCTGATACAAACGGAAATCTGTTGTTACAAATCTATCCGTTTCAAAACG
>JBLFZF010000119.1:0-8703 GCA_047610145.1 Salibacteraceae bacterium
AGCATTTTTGAAACGAACTTCAATATGTGCAGGTAAGACGTCCTTAAATAAAGTATTAAAATCAATATCGTAAGGAACACTAATTCTAATAGAATCCACACCGGCATTAAGTGCCGTAATCATTTTGATATTCGCTTTCGCAGGTTTTCTACAGTTAAATTCTTGGTTTATATACCAACTCTCTCTGGTATGACTCAATTTCACCGAATCGGTAACAAAGTCTGAAAAAGAACCATTTGGAGTGTTTTCTTGCGAGTAATTTGGTTGTATTTTAATACCATCTGGAGTCTCTGAATGGAGACTGGAAAGCTCCTTTCCTTTTAAATCTACTAGAATTTTATCCTGCCATTCTTGGTGAGAAGAGGTTGCAAATTCATTTAAATTTATTTTTTTCATAAACTATAGCTTAATCCTTTGAATGGGTAGCGAAAATAAGGATTTGTAGGAGAATTGCCCTATTGTTAAATTCACTTTTTGAAGGGGGTATAATTCTTAATTAGGGAGGAATTTAAACGGTTAATACTTTTTTGAATTACTTATTTTTTCATAGGGCCAGTCGGCTATATTTGAAATTCACAAAAAGAACAGTCTATGAATTTCAATTCCGTAATTTCAAAAGAGCTAAGTCTATCTGAGTCAAGTATTCAAAAGGTGTTGACGCTACTAGATGATAAAGCAACTATTCCCTTTATTGCCCGATATAGAAAGGAATTAACGGGAAATTTAGATGAAGTAGCCTTGATTTCTATTCGTGATCGGCATCAGTTTTGGACGACCTTAGAGGCCCGAAAACAAACCGTTATAGGTTCTATTGAAGAACAGGGAAAGTTGACAGAGCCGTTAAATTTGTTGATTAAAGCCTGTAAGAACGCAGTTGAGTTAGAGGATTTGTATGTGCCTTACAAACAAAAACGAAAAACGAAAGGTCAAAAAGCCATGGAGCAAGGGTTGAAGCCTTTGGCTATTTTTATTCAGAACCAAGCACAGGATAATACCATTGAAAATAAGGCTTATCAATTTGCTAAAGGAGATATTGAAACGGCAGAAGAGGCGTTAAAAGGTGCCGTAAATATTTTAGCTGAATGGATTTCTGAAAATCAATGGGTGAGAGATCGAGTTCGTACACAGTTTCAAAAACAAGCAGTGGCCATTGGTAAAGTTAAAAATGGAAAAAAGGAAGAAGGCGAAAAATTCAAAGATTATTTTCAATTTGAAGAACGTGTAAATCGCATGGCATCTCACCGGGTTTTGGCTTTGTTTAGAGCCGAAAAAGAAGGTTTTGTCAATTTCAAAATTGAAATAGCTAAGGATTATGCCTTGGAGTTAATTGAACGAGCATTGGGCAGGTCTTATAGTCATAACTCCTATGTATACAAATCTATACAGGAATCATATAAACGAATACTTCAACCTAATTTTGAGGCGGAATTCAAAAAGAAATTGAAAGAAAAAGCAGATATTGAATCTATTCAAGTATTTGCTCAAAACTTGAAACAGCTATTGCTGCAATCTCCACTAGGGGCGAAAAAGATGTTAGCGATAGATCCCGGTTTTAGGTCTGGTTGCAAGGTGGCTATATTGAATGAGAACGGGAGTTTCATTTCGAATACCACCATTTATCCGCATCCTCCACAAAGTAAAACAACGGAAGCCCAAAAGACTTTAGCTCATTTAGTGGAGAAGCATAAAATTGAAGCTATCGCTATGGGTAATGGAACGGCTGGAATGGAAACGGAGCAATTATGCCGCACATTATTCAAAGATCATGAAATAGCTATATTTTCAGTGAATGAGGCGGGAGCAAGTATTTACTCCGCTTCTGAAATGGCCCGAGAAGAATTTGGAGAATTAGATTTAACCGTACGTGGGGCTATTTCAATAGGTAGACGGTTAATGGATCCGTTAGCAGAACTGGTCAAGATTGATGCGAAATCAATAGGAGTAGGACAATATCAACATGATGTAAATCAGTCATTACTAAAGCATACCTTAACAGAGGTGGTCGAACATTGTGTAAATCATGTAGGGGTAGAGCTAAATACGGCCTCGTATCCTATTTTATCATTCGTTTCAGGGCTAGGACCTGTTTTGGCTAAAAATATTGTGAATTATCGGGATGTAAACGGACCGTTTACCAATAGAAAGCAATTGTTGAAAGTGGCTAAAATGGGAAAGAAAACCTACGAGCAAGCGGCTGGTTTTTTACGTATTGAAAAAGGAGAGAATCCACTAGATAACACGATTATTCATCCGGAAAGCTACGCTGCAGTGGGAGAGTTAGCCAAAGAAGCTGGCGTTAAATTGGTTGATATCATCAATAACCCAGAGTTAAAAGAACCTAATGTAGCCGGTTTGCGACAAAAGTACGGAGCGTTTACTATTGACTTTATTATCAAGGAATTGCAACGTCCAACGACTGATCCGAGAGAACCTCTTCAAGAAATGGCCACCAATAAGATACGTAGTATTGAAGAGTTGTTTGTAGGAATGAAGTTAACCGGAACCATTAATAATATTACCAATTTCGGGGCTTTTGTTAATATTGGAATTAAAGAATCTGGACTGGTACATATTTCTCAATTATCTAATACGTTTGTAGCAAACATTCACGAAGTAGTTCAGTTGAGTCAAACGGTCAATGTATCGGTATTATCTGTAGATTTTGAACGGAAACGTATTCAGTTATCTATGAAGGAGTAAATGAGGGACTACATGGAGTTCTAAAAAAGAAGAGCGGGATATCGATTAATCGCCCTAATATCCAGATGACTTATAGGGACGAACGTTTTTGCTATGCGGGTTAGCGATAGCCTCGTTTATTTGACGTAGGAACATGAGCTTGTCTTTTCCAAGTACTCCTTTTAAAACTAGGCTATTGGATGCATGATCACTTCTGAAAATGGTTTCTTTCAAATCTAACTGTTCCATAAACAGTTTCATTTCTTCAAAAAGCTCTACCGTATTTAGTTCAATAAACGTTCCTTTATATCTGTTTTGATAATGTGCTAACCCTTTGTGAGCTGTTAAAACTAGTGTAGAAGCAAACTTGGGTTGGGTAGCATTTAAAACCTTGGCCGAGTGAATAGCATGTTGCTTAGATAGGAGGGTGCCGCCCACGCCATTTATAATCATTACCGAGCTATCCATGCCTGCTGCTTTAGATTTATTCAAGCCTTCAATGGTCGTTTCAAATGTTTCCCCTTTTTGAATAGCGGCTAATACTTCACTATCACCCGATTCTATACCTACATAAAGTAATGACAAACCTTTAGCACGTAATAACTCTAAGTCTTTCACCGATTTTTTAGACAAATTACTGGGGGAGGCATAGGTAGAAATTCTACGTAATTTTGGGAACACTTCATTTAACTTATCGAGTATTCTTACCAAACGAGCAGTAGATAAAACCAGAGGGTCACCATCGGCTAAAAACACCTTGTTAATTTGAGAAGCATGCGGCAAGAAAGCGTCAATATCGGCAAACACTTCTTTCTCAGGTCTGGCTTTAAAGCTTTTAGAGGTATACATCTCACAAAACGAACATTTATTCCAGGAGCAACCCAAAGTGATTTGAATAATCAATGAACGTCCCTCACTAGGCGGACGAAATAATGGTTCGTTATATTGAATAGGAAATGAATTCATGCTGCAAATGTAAAATCTCTAAGAAATCCTACTAAGCAACAGAGTTAAAGTTTAATTTATAACTGATAACCCAATAAAAATCGTACATTTGCACTTCACAAAAAGCATATTATTAGTACATGGCGAAGTCTCAAGAAACATTTGGCAAAAAGGAAAGAGAGAAGAAACGTTTGAAAAAACGTCAAGAGAAAACTCTATTAAAAGAAGAACGTAAAGCGAATAAAGAAAAAGGACTTTCTTTTGAAGATCAAATTGCCTATGTAGATGAGTTTGGTCAGTTAACGGATACTCCGCCAGACCCAGCAAACAAGGTGAAGGTTGATGTAGATAGCATTATGTTAGGTGCGGCTTCTCGTGAGCCAGAAGAGGAAGTAGACCCTGTTCACAAAGGACGAGTTGAATTCTTTAACGATAGTAAAGGGTACGGTTTTATTAAAGACATGAAAGATGGCGAAAAGTATTTCGTTCACATGAGTGGTTTAATTGACACCATTGTAGAAAACAACATGGTTACCTTTGAATTAGAAAGAGGAATGAAAGGAATGAATGCAGTTAAAGTAAAACTGGATAAGTAATATTTCGATACCGTATATCAAAAAAGGCGATCTAATTATAGGTCGCCTTTTTTTGTGCCTACTAGTAGGCCGTACCTATGCCGAAATAAATACTCCGCATGGACTATGTTACACGTGAATACTTTATTGGTGGATGTCTTTTTAACTAAGGATAGAATGAAAAAGATAAATGATAAAAAAACACCACCCTGAATATACCGGATGGTGTTTTATTTTTCTTAAAGTAATTAGACCGCCATTTATGAGCGATAGGTAGTTCTTATTTCATTAAAGAAATTCGTTTGATGCGAACTCCTTCTGCAGATGTAATTTTCATGAAATACGTCCCTTTAGATAGTTCCTCTAAACTTATTTCAGAAGTTCCCGCGTTTATGGATACTACTTAACTCAGAGTGCCATCGATCGTATAAAAAAATACTTTCGCTGGTTTGTTTTACACTACATTAATAACCCCGTTGGTGGGGTTCGGGTAAACATCCAATACGTTACCGGGTATTATAAATGTGATTTTTCTCATAGTTTATTGGTTTATTGGGTGAATATTAATTTGTAATTCTTTCGAAATAAATTTTTTAAAAACGTATAAAACAATGACCCCTACACCATAAATTATAGCGATCTGGTTAGGGTGAATAAAACACATGTACCGAACCAAAAGGTCCATTAGTACATGTATGACAATGAGTACAGTATAAATTTAAAGATAGCTACAGTCTCCGAAATAGCACCAATTCTCTAATAGAAGAGATACGAAAACTAGAAATAGGGTACGGGTGTTGTTCTAAATCTGAAAATTGAAAACCTCTGTTTAGGTAGAAATATATATCTGAATTAACAGGAGTCAAAAAAAAATAAAAAGGAGAGTTCGAAAAACGATTTAGAACAGAGAAGCAAATAGTGTTTGGTTTTTCAACATTAGTTGAAATAAAACTACTAACAATGAAGTCTTAAAAGCAATAGCTGCTTTTAGATTTATCCTTCCACTGTTTATTGTATACTTGTGAGTACTGGAAAAACAAATTTCGAGTATTTAATAACTATAGATATGAGCAAAAGTAAGGACTCGAAAAAAAACGTAAAAAAAGACGCGACTAAAACCCCAAAAGAAAAAAAAGCGGAAAAAAAGTTAAAGAAATTTAGTAAAGGATAATCCTATGGTTTATTACGTTTTTCTGCTTAAATACTAGTCTTCATTGAACAAGCCAAATTATATATGTACGCATCGTTTCATGGATAAACAAAAAATTATAGGTACTCGTTTTCCGTCTAATACTAGGTAGATTTATTCTAATTACACATGAGATATTTCATACACTTAGGCTTTGATGGCAGTACATACAGGGGTTGGCAAAGACAAACGGAAACGAATGAGACGGTTCAGGAAATCATAGAGCAAACGCTTTCTCAATTATTCAAGAGAAAAATCAGTGTGTATGGCTGTGGGCGCACTGATGCAGGTGTGCATGCCAGTCAGTATGTTATTCAAATTAACTTGGAAGAGGTCCCTATATTCGATTTGAAGTTTAGGTTGAACAAAAACTTACCAGATGGTATTGCAGTTTTTGAAATTTTCGAGGTCCAAGAAAATCAACATTGTCGCCATGACGCCATAGCACGAACCTATGATTATTTTATTCACTGGAATAAAGACCCCGGACTAATGCGCTATAGTTCTTTTTATGAGGATTTAAAATTAGATTTTAATCGGATGAAAAAGGCGGCTGCCCTTATCTTGGTAACGAAAGATTTTAAAGCGGTTTGTAAGCAGCCAGATTTATATCCCAATACCTTGTGCCATATAAGTCAGTGTGAAGTATTTGTTAACGCGGAGCAAGGTCGACTTCGGTTTACGATCACTGCCAATCGTTTTCTGCGTGGAATGGTTCGCATATGTGTTTTTTATTTACTGGAAGTAGGAAGAGGTAAAATCACCTTAAATGAGTTTAAAGAGATTTTAAATCAAGAAAGAGAGTTGAAAGAGAAACAACCGGCTCATCCCAATGGTCTATTCCTGAGTCGAGTGGAATACCCGTTTTTAAGATTGAAAGATTCACATAGTTTAATTCGCATGCTGAAGGTTGGCCTAGAAGAGTAGGTAGGTTATTATTTAATAGGTATTTAGCCACAAATACTTCTTAAATTATGGTCGTTTTGAATACGAATAAATAGCATAAAGCTGATTCATTTACGACCAAAAAAAACAAAGAAATAGGAGGTGTTAGAATACGGAAAAGCGGATGAATATAGAGTTGATTGACATTAATAATTTACATTTACCCACTAATTGTGACACACATAAAATAGCATGAAAAACAACAAAGAAAAACCATCACCAGAAGCCAAAGCACTGTCTCTTTTTTTAATGGCTTTTAAAACTGTAAAACCAATTTACAAAGAGCAATCTAAGCGTATCAATAGGTTATGGGGTTTAGTAATAGCTGAAGAAATGAGCATGGCCGACTATATGGAAAAAGTAGAAAGTATGTTAACGCTAAACGGTGGTTATTCCAAGGTGGTGGAGAAAACGGTTCGACATTACCTAGAAAAAACGGGGGAGTGGAAATTACAAGGTGACGACAAATATTGTCAAGATGCCCAAGAAATTGCTGCTAAGTTATTAAGTAAATAGTCGTGTAATTCATTCTTTACCAACGTTTTTTTATAGTATTTTGTAGTGCGTATATGCGTGCGCTCGCAATAAATACTTCTATGAACCCGAGTATTAAGCACGTTAACATGGAGGTTTACGACAAATTAGAGTTGGAATATCTAATTTTCAAGTAGAAGAGGAAAGTGTAGATTATAAGGCGTGTAATTTTAAATTACACGGTTTTCACTTTAGGGAGAGAACCGCGAAAATCACTCCAAAAAAGTAGCTCAATTCGTTACTTTTTGGAAACGAAAAGAGAATGGGCACATGGAACCATTTAATGAATTAGACGCTATTGATTTTCTTGTTGCTCAGGTGCGGACAGCAAATAAAAGAGGTTGATTTGTATTTCCAAAGTCTATTCTGATAAAAAAAGAATTATTTCAACCCTAAAAAACGAAGGAAAGAGAGCGTTTCGAATCTACCCTAATTGGGAATATAGCGAATAATACACAAGCCAAACGCACGAAAAAATGGCCCGTATATTATTTGCATGAAATAAATGATTCTCATCCTCTAATTAAAGTTTGCACGTTCTGTATAAAGTGAGGTAAATCTAACGACACCCATTGATTTGGTTGATAGGTAAGGGTAAATAATAGGAGGTCAGTTCTGGTAAATAAATAATTTTCATTATCCCATATTTGGAATATTAACGGTCTTTGCTATAGCATTGATTATTCGGTTTTACATTTCAAAGAAATGTGTTAATCCTTCTGCGAAATGTGGAAGTAAACTTCCTGAAAAAAAACTCATATTTGTAATATTATTCACTAAAAGCATTTCAAATGACAAATCAATCTTGGGATTCACGACATATTCCTGATCAAAAAGGAAAAACCATTGTTATTACAGGAGCATCCAGTGGGTTGGGAAAGGAAGCCACCAAAGTACTAGCAGCAAAGAATGCCAAAGTAATTATGGCTGTTCGAAACCCGAATAAGGCACAGGCTATAGCAGCTCAAATTATTTCTGAGGTAAAGGGAGCACAAATTGAAATTAAAGTTTTAGATCTAACTAGTTTAGCTTCTATTCAGGAGTTTGCGGATACCTTAATGAAAGAGGTGAGTATATTAGATGTATTGATTAATAATGCGGGAATTATGATGTGTCCTTTTTCAAAAACGAAGGACGGCTTAGAAATCCAAATGGCAACTAATCACTTTGGCCATTTTGCTCTTACCGGTTTATTAATGCCTCTGTTAAAAAGAACGAAAGACTCTCGAATTGTAGTCACGAGTAGCATCGCGCACAAAACTGGGAATATTAACTTTGAAGACATCAATTGGAAATCTAGAAAATACGATACAAATAAAGCCTATTGCGATAGCAAGCTAGCCAACCTCTATTTTATGCATGAATTGGTAGAGCGTTTAAAATCGGATAGTGAGTCACCTATAGTCACTTGTGCGCATCCGGGGTGGACTAAAACTAGTTTGGATAGGCATTCTAGTATTGCTAGCTTTTTAGGCAATATAGTCGCTCAAAAAGTAGACATGGGGACGTTGCCCAGTTTACGGGCAGCTACCGATATGGAAGCTCATACAGGTGATTATTTTGGACCAAAAGGAATTCTTGAAATGAGAGGTTACCCTGTTTTGGTGAGCTCTAATGAAATGGCAAACAATAAAGAAAATGCAAAAAAACTCTGGGCCTTGTCAGAAGAATTAACCGGTGTTCGGTATTAAAACTAAAAAAGTTTAAAACAAAAAAAAATAGGCCTGCCAATTTTTATTGGTCATCTAAGTTTTTACGCATTATTTCAGCTAATGCTAAATATGGCTATACTATGTAGCTTTGCAACAAGGCGTAACGGTAGTATCCTAAAGTATA
>JBLFZF010000120.1:0-8651 GCA_047610145.1 Salibacteraceae bacterium
GAAGTTCGTGCGTTAGAAGGTGGAGTTAATTTAGCGCGTATTTCAGTAGCTACTACGGAGTCATATACAGATAAAAATACGGGAGATAAGATTTCTAATACAGAATGGCATCGTGTGGTTATGTGGAGAGGTTTAGCGGTGGTAGCAGAGAAATATTTAAAGAAAGGTTCGCAGGTATATATAGAGGGGAAATTGAGAACTAGATCATGGGAAGATGAAAGTAAACAGACGCGATATTCTACGGAAATTGTAGCCGACAATATGACTATGCTGGGGTCTAAAAGCGATCCGTCTAGCCAAACGCCTCCGACATCGAAAGTTTCGGTAGTTAAGCCTGCTGCTGCGCCAACTGGAGGTGTTGATTTAGCGTCTGATGATGAGGATGATTTACCTTTTTAGTAATTTAAACTTTAATTTTTGACCTTGAAGTATTTATTAAATGTTGATTTTGTTTCACTTAGTTTGACCGGGTTTCCTTGGAGCATTCTGTTAATGGTTGTAGTGCTAGTAGTATTACTCATCCTTTCTGCAATGGTTTCCGGATCGGAGGTGGCGTTTTTTTCGTTGTCTCCGGTAACGATTAATGACCTAGAGGAAGATCAGTCAGATTATTCACAAACTATTTTAACACTATTAAGTAGCCCTAGAGAGTTGCTCGCTACTATTTTGATTTTTAATAATTTCATTAATGTGGCGATCATTCTACTATCTTCTTTGGTTTCTTCTCAATTGTTTACGCCTAATGATGTAGCTATTTTTTCGTGGGTTATCTCTGGTAACATGCAAGTTTTTGTGGTTAATGTGGTGCTTATAACTTTCGTCTTGTTGGTTTTTGGCGAGGTGGTTCCCAAGGTATATGCTGCACAAAATCCGATACGATTATTGCAGATTACTGCTTCCCTTTTAAGTGGGGTAAATACTGTTTTGGTGAAAATTAAGGTGACGCCACTATTGGTTAAATCAACTACGTTTTTCAATATGGATGCTAAAGAAAACGCACATAATGTAACGGTAGATGACCTGCAACATGCATTAGATTTAACAAGTAAAACAACCTCTGAAGCGGAAGATACTAAGATACTCGAAGGGGTGGTGAGGTTTGGTAATACAGATGTAAAGCAAATTATGACACCTCGTGTTCAGTCTGTTTTAATTGAATTAGGAACTCCTTTTTCGGAAATAATTAAAATTATTCAAGAGACGCATTATTCTAGAATTCCGGTGTACTCTGAAAGCGTAGACCATGTAAAAGGTGTTTTGTTTGCGAAGGATTTACTTCCGTATTTAAATCAAGAGAATTTTGAATGGGAAACCTTACTTAGGCCTCCGTTTTTTGTTCCTGAGAATAAAAAAATTGACGACCTTCTGAAAGAATTTCAAAGTAGAAAGACTCATTTGGCCATAGTCGTTGATGAGTATGGAGGGGTGTCTGGACTTGTTTCTTTAGAGAATGTTATTGAAGAAAT
Organism: Salibacteraceae bacterium; assembly: GCA_047610145.1. Taxonomy (GTDB): domain Bacteria; phylum Bacteroidota; class Bacteroidia; order Flavobacteriales_G; family Salibacteraceae; genus CAJXZP01. The sequence goes on from JBLFZF010000120.1 coordinate 1,467, forward strand.
TGTAGGTGATATTACGGATGAGTTCGATGATGATGATTTGTTTTTTTCTAAAATATCCGATGACTGTTTTGTTTTTGAGGGGCAAACGTCATTGATCAATATGTATCGTGCAATTGGTGTTGGTGGGGAGGAGTTTGAGAGCCAAAAAGGAGAAGCGGATAGTATTGCTGGTTTTGTGTTAGAAATAGCCGGTAGAATACCTCTTAAAGGGGAAACCATAAAGTTTAATAATTGTTCTTTTACTATTGAATCAGCCGATAGAAGAAGAATTAAAAGTATAAAGGTTGATGTGGATCGAAGTGCAGATGAAAATTAAAAATGCGATAGGGTTGTTTCTTTTCTTTTTTCTAGTAGGGTGTGATGAAGATATCTTCATTCCTAAGCCGACAGGATATGCTAGAATTGATTTTCCTGAACACCAATATGTAAAACTTGAGGTAGATTGTCCGTTTGAGTTTGAGCATGGTGTTATGGCTAATTATCAATCCGTAAATAGCACTAAAAACTCGAATTGCTGGTTTAATTTAGACTACCCTGGTCAAAATGCGAAAGTTCATTTTAGTTACTTGCCTATTGAGGATACAGAATTCAATAAGTTTATTGAAGATGCACGTAAATTAGCTTTGGAGCATTTGTCTAAAGCAGATGATTTTGAAGAGAGCGTAGTTAGAGATACCGCTGCCCGGGTTTATGGCGTTATTTATGACTTTAAGGGAAGTACGGCTTCAAACTTACAGTTTTATCTAACAGATAGTATACATCATTTTGTTAGAGGGGCTTTATATTTTAACGTAGTTCCAAAAGCAGATTCTATTGCCCCTAGTGAGCAATATATTGAACAAGAAATTCAGCATCTAATTGAAACTTTTACTTGGAAATAGCACTAATTCTGTGGAGAATATAGACCATTGAAAGAAGTAATAAAATGGCTCCTAACTGATGCAGTAATGCAATAACTAAGGGAACATGCAATAGCAAAGTAGCCACTCCTAGTACAAATTGAAGACCTACAATAAGCATGGCTATATTAAATCTTTTAGATGTTTCTTTATCCATCACTTTTCTAGATTTAAACCATAAGAAGGTAACGAATCCTACAACAATGTAGGCAAGATATCGGTGAACGAATTGAATTCCGGAAGGAACATTTATGAAGGAGTCTAATAGACTACTTCCAGCAAAAACTTCATTAGAAATAAATTCGTTTGGATTCATGTTAGGCCAAAAGTTGTGAATTAAACCCGCATCTTTTCCTGCAACAAAAGCTCCAAAAATGATTTGAATGGCAAGTAAAATAAGAGTGACCCATGAAAGTGATTGGAGGCTCTTAGGAATAACGATTCCCTTGGAGCGGCCTTGAATTAGATCTAATGCAATCCAAACAGAATAGGCAATGGTAAAAAATGCAGTAGATAGATGAGCGGCTAATCTAAAATGACTGACTCTAGGTTCGTGCACTAATCCACTGGAAACCATATACCATCCAAGGAACCCCTGAAAAGCACCAAAGCTTAATAAAATCAGCAATTGTTTCAAAAGCGTACCCTTAATTAAGCCTTTTTTCAGGAAAATAAAAAACGGAATAATAAACACAATACCAATTAACCTGCCGAATAAACGATGGGTGAACTCCCAAAAAAATATTCCTTTGAAGTCTTCTAGTGTGAAGTGATTGTGTATGGTTTGGTATTCTGGGAATTTTTGATACTCCTCAAAAGTGCTTTGCCATGCTTCTTCTGATAGTGGAGGGATAGAACCCATAATCAAATTCCAATCTACCATAGATAATCCGGAACTGGTAAGTCGCGTAATACCTCCAATGGCAATCATAATAAAAACCATTATGGCTCCTATAAATAGCCAGATAATTACTGGCTTATGCTGTGCTGACATAATAAATAATTAGAATGCGAAACTAGTTTAGTTTAGAATGGAGACCCTGTTTTTTTTGACGGTATCTATCTATTTTAATAGTCCAATTAATAACGCGAAAACTGGTGATATCTTAAGTTTTGAAACTTCTACCGGTTCAGGGTTTGAAGGAGTAGCCACAAGAACAGAGGTCTGATGGGGAAAAATAGAAGTTACATTGAAGCCCAAGCTATCTGACGAAGTCAAATAATTTAAGCTCATAAGAAGCGCACCCGCTCCGGTAAATAGGACTACAACAATTTTTTTCATTATTGGTAATTTTGTGTTTGAGTTTGCAAAAGTAAAGGATATATTGAGTACATGAAAATTATTTTGTCTTATATCTGTATAATAAGCAGGTGTGTCGAGATTTGAAGATAGGTGTCTATAGATCTTCTTTGTGGAGGTTTGAGGTTATAAAAGCTAAGGAATCAATGTATATTTGCGCTTTTTTTGATGCATGAGCGATAAAATACAAGGCGAAATGACTTTTATTCAACATTTAGAGGTGTTGAGATTCCATTTAATGAGGAGTGCAATTGCCGTTCTTGTGTTTTCGGTTTTGGCATTTGTCAATAAAAGATTTTTGTTTGATGAACTAATTTTTGGGCCTAAAAGAGCCGATTTTTTCACCTTTCAAAAACTGTGTCAATTGTCTGAGTATTTAAATTCAAAAATACCTAGTTTGTTTAGTGATCCTACCTTACTATGCATCGGTGCTGACTTTCCAGCATTACAAAACATTGATATGGCGGGTCAATTTACGTCACACATTATGGTGTCTATGATTGCCGGTTTGGTCTTGTCTTTTCCATACCTTCTTTTTGAGATGTGGCGTTTTATTAAGCCCGGTTTAGAGCAAAATGAATCTAAATATGCCCGAGGAATTGTTTTTTGGGCTTCCCTATTGTTTATGTCTGGAGTGTTATTTGGGTATTACTTAATAGCTCCTCTATCTGTTAACTTCTTCTTTACGTATTCTATTAGTGATCAAGTGCAAACATTACCAACATTATCTACTTATGTGTCTACTGTAACAGGGGTGGTGCTAGCGGCTGGGATTGTATTTGAATTACCGTTAATTGTGTACTTTTTAAGTAAAGTGGGTATCCTTTCTCCAAAAATTTTGAGGGAATACAGAAAACATTTTGTGGTGGTGGCATTGATATTGTCCGCAATTATTACACCTCCAGATATTTTTTCTCAAATTTTAGTTACAATACCTTTGATTGTCTTGTACGAAATTAGCATAACTATTTCGGGTAGGGTAATTGCGCTAAATGCCAAATAATTTCACTCTTAAATAGTGCTGAATTAAGTATATTCGCGCAAGTATATTCTTAGTTGAGAATTTGTTGTAAGCTTTGAAACTTAAATGGTAATTCTTCACCTGTTACTGATCGTAATATAATGACGTAAATTGAGATTTGAATTTTTCTAACTACATAAAAAAAATACTTTTAACATTGCTGATGTGTCTATCCGTAGGGATAGGAAGCGCTCAAAATGTAAAGATAAAAGGAGTTGTCTCAGATTCTCTTACCGGAGAACCTATTCCTTTTGCCAATGTAGTTTTTCAAGGAAAAAACATTGGTACAACTACAGGTATTGATGGAAAGTATATTTTAGAATCTAGCTGGGGCTCTAACTACTTGATATTTTCTAGTTTAGGTTATGGTAAAAAAGTAGTCAAACTACCAGCGGGTAGTAGTGTAGAAGTTAACATGCGTTTAGCATCTACGTCTCAAGAGCTAAAAGCGTTTGAGGTAAGAACGAAGAAACATCGATATCGAAATAAAGAAAATCCTGCCGTTGTTTTAATTCGAAATGTACTCGCTCATAGAGATGAGAATAGAGGAAAGACATTTGAGTATTTTGAGTTCGAGAAGTATGTTAAACGACAATATGACTTAAATAATTTTACTGATAAAATTTTCGAGAATAAAGGGATGGAAGGTTTTCAGGTGTTGCGCGAATATGTAGATACTTCTGCATTAAATGGAAAACCTTTTTTACCTGTAATGATTCAAGAAAAAATATCGGGGGTATATCAGCGTAATTATGGTAAAGATGAAAAAGAGATTGTTACCGCTACTAAATTAAGTGGCTTTGATAATGGAAATATTAGTTCTGGAGTAGACCAATTTATGAGCAAAATTGGGGGAGATGTGGATATCTACGAAAGCAAAATAGTGTTGTTTGATAAATCTTTTACTTCTCCAATTTCTCCTATTGGACCCACGATATATAGATATTATATTCTGGACTCTATGTTGGTGAATGGAATGCAATTTAAGAAGCTCGCTTTCATGCCTAGAAACAAAACAATGGTTGCGTTTACTGGGTTTATGTGGGTAGGGGATTCCTTAAATAATTATGCGGTTCAGAGTATTGAATTGAATATTGATGATAAAATGAACATCAATTTCGTGGAAGATATGAGAATCACTCAAGAGTTTATCAAAACAGATGAAATTGGATGGCATATTGAAAAGGAAATAATGATTGTTGATTTCCAATTAGTAGGAAAAGCTACCGGGGTGTTTAGTACGAAAACAACTAGTTACTCTAAGTATAAAATAAATGACCAGAGAACAGAAGATTTTTACAAACACGGGGGGGTAAGCTATGATGTAGAAGAGGAAGAACTCCCAGAAGAATACTGGGTTTCTCATCGACATGATACCTTAACTGAGGCTGAATTAGGGGTGTATGATTTGGCAGACACTATCCAGAATATTAAACAATTTCAAGCTTTAAACTTAGTTATACGAATGCTCGGTTCTGCTTATTTAGGAGTGAAGAAGATAGAAATAGGTCCACTAACCTCTATTGCTAGTCATAACACCGTTGAGGGATGGCGGGTAAGAACTGGTTTTAGGACTAACTTGAAATTTAGTAAATACTGGCGGTTTTCTGCTTGGGGAGCTTATGGATTTAAGGATGAGAAATTTAAGTATGCAGCAAAGGTGGAATACTTCTTTGATAAGAATCCATTTCGTAAGCTTTCGGTCAGTTATGTAGATAATATTTATCAGCCGGGTTTTGCTATTCGAAATATTCCTCAGGATCATTATATTTTGTCTTCCTTTAGAACTAATCTGAATATGTTCTACGAAAAAAAGTTTGATGTTTCCTATGAACACGAATGGTACAATGGGTTGTCTAATACGTTTTCTGCCAGGCATAGAGAACTAAGGTCTACTCGGTTTAATCCAATGCGATATCAAGTATCAGAAAATGTGAAAGACGTACTAACCGATAACTCTGTTTCTATTGGGACTAGATTTTCTATAAATGAAAGATTTTTACAAGGAGAGTTTGTTCGTTCTCCCATAAAAACAGCAGCTCCTGTTTTTAAAATGAAATACACGTACTCTGGACCAGGTCTGGGCAGTGATTATGAGTACCATAAGTTATTTGTTCGTATAGAAAAGAGGTTTATGCCAGGTATATTAGGGTTTACAGATATCGAAATTGAAGGCAATAAACTATTTGGAAAAGTAGCCTACCCTTTGCTAATTAATCATCGCGGTAACCAAACTTTCACCTACGATAAAACTGTTTTTAACTCGATGAGTTATATGGAATTTGCGAGTGATCAAAGTGCCGCTGTGTTTATGGAACACCATTTTAATGGATTGCTTTTTAGCTTTATACCGGTTCTGAAAAACACAAAAGTACGGTCGGTTATTTCTGCACGTGCACTCGTAGGCAATGTTTCCATTCAAAATAAAAACACAAATGATTCGGAGTTACTCGATTTTCCTTTTAAAATTAATGAAAACGGTCAAACAGCACAAGCACTTCATGAACTGAGCAATGGTCCTTATGTTGAAGCTGGGGTGGGCGTAGAAAATATTTTTAATATATTTAGATTTGATCTCGTTAAGCGATTTACTTATTTAGGGGAAGAGTATGATCCTCGTGAGTTTGCTGGCGTAAAAGGGCTGTCGCTTCTTATGTCTTTGAAATTAAAATTTTAGCATGAAATTATTTGCAGATAACATTATCAAAAAATATAAGAGTAGAACCGTTGTAAAGGGTGTTTCTGTAGAAGTTTCTCAAGGAGAAATAGTGGGTTTGCTGGGTCCTAACGGAGCGGGTAAAACAACTTCTTTCTATATGATGGTGGGTTTGGTTAAGCCAAACGGAGGAAAGGTATACCTAGACTCGAAAGACATTACTAAAATGCCAATGTATCAGCGAGCACAGCTAGGTATTGGATATTTGCCTCAAGAGGCATCCGTATTTAGGAAAATGAGTATCGAAGATAATATTATGTCTATTTTGGAGATGACAAAGCTGACTAAAACGGAGCAAAAGGCAAAGTTAGAAGAGCTTATTGAGGAGTTTAGTTTGGGGCATGTTCGAAAGAATAGGGGAGATTTATTATCTGGTGGTGAACGCAGAAGATGCGAGATTGCGCGGGCATTAGCGGTTGATCCAAAGTTTATTTTATTGGATGAGCCTTTTGCTGGAGTAGATCCAATTGCGGTGGAAGATATTCAAGCAATTGTATATAAATTGAAAGATAGAAATATTGGAATTCTCATTACCGATCATAACGTACAAGAAACACTTTCAATTACAGATAGAGCCTATTTATTATTTGAAGGTAGTATTCTGAAAGCAGGAACGGCAGAAGAATTAGCAGCCGATGAGCAAGTAAGAAGAGTTTATTTGGGTCAGAATTTTGAGCTAAGAAGAAAGAAATTTGATGTGAATGCTAAATTGAAATAGCAAAAATAAATGAGAAAAAAGGAAAGGGGCTTTTTTATTAAAAAAGCCTCTTTCCTTTTTTGTGATCGGCTATAATTACTCTTTTGGTGTAAGTTCTATGTACGGAATTAAACATTCTTCTAAGGAGATACCTCCATGCTGAAAAGTGTCTCTATAGTACCCTACGTAATAGTTGTAATTGTTTGGATAGGCAAAGAACTTGTCTTCTTTAGCAAAAATAAAAGACGAAGAAACATTTAACTTAGGTAAGCCGGCTTCTTGAGGATTGTTCACCGCAAGTACATCTTTTGCATTGTACTGGAGTGATTTACCTACTTTATAACGTAAATTAGTATTTGTGTTTTTATCTCCTTGAACCTTGGTTGGTTCTCCTACTTTAATACTGCCGTGATCGGTTGTTACAATAACCTTGCATCCTTTTTCGGCCATTATTTTCATCATTTCCATTAAAGCAGAGTGTTCAAACCAACTTTTAGCAATAGATCTGTACGCTGCTTCATCATCCGCTAATTCGCGAATAACTTCCATTTC
>JBLFZF010000121.1:0-8558 GCA_047610145.1 Salibacteraceae bacterium
AAATGTCATCACACATCCAAAATTTAGAAACGCCATAATTCTTCTGAATGAGTTGAATTTCTTCCACTACCCTTTGCGGAGATCGCACATTATAACGTTGGCCATAAATTGGCTTAGCGCACCAATTGCAGTGGTAAGGACAACCTCTTGTAGTGGCAATGTTCAATGTAAATTCATGCCCATGATGCTCCCATATTTTACGGTAGGCTTCTACGTTAATTAGGTCCCAAGCGGGGGTGGGTAGATGATCTAAATCTTTTAATACTTTTCGTTTACCTGTGTTAACTATATCCGTGTCTTTTTTAAAACAAATACCTTCTATTTCTTGAATTTCAGACGCGTGACTAAAAGCGTTAACAGTCTGGAGTAAAGAAATTTCACCTTCGCCTAGTAGAATCACATCGGCTCCTTCGTTTAAATACTGTTTAAAATGATCGGTAGAATCAGAGCTCGACACAATGATTTTACAGCCATGTTTTTTGGCCATTTTCATCATATCAAAAGCAGCCTCTCGCATGGTGGTCAAACACATTTTGGTGAGGTAGTTAAAGCCGTCATCATAGAGAACCAAAATATCGGGTTTCTCTGCTTTAAGAATGGCTTCAATCTCTTGAGGAGAATCCTTTAAACACACATCGAATAATGAAACAGAATGTCCATTTTCTCTCAAATAGGAAGCCGCATAAATAGTACCCAAGGGTGGATAAGGCATTCCGGTATTCCATTGTTTGGAATCCAACTTATAATAGTAGCTATGACTAAATAAAACGTTCGACATTAGGCGCGATTTATTGCAGTAGTTGATATTTTACCTACTTTGATACGGAGTGTATTCATGCGTTCTTCATAGCCATTTAATACCGTTTTCTGAAAATTACTCGGATGATGTTTAGAAACCTTTTTACTCGTTTTTAAGGCAATATTGAAATCATTTTCTGGCATATATCCAAATTTTTGATGCCATCTTTTTAGGGTGAGATTCATAAAAAAGTCATCTATGCGATCGCCTAACTTTCCATCTAAAGTTTTTTCAAACATAGATCTTAGCGCTGTGGATTCTAGGTTTTGTACGTTGGGGTTGAAATGGTAATTTTTGGAAAAAAATTCTGTAACCCATCCGTTCTTCTCCATAATATTTTGATGCAGTTCATTATTTACCATCGGATATAGCGACAGTAATTCTACGGCTGTAAATCGGTTTTTATGTTCGATTTCTAGGGAGTTTTCATCTACTAAATAATTAATACAGAAATATTTACGAGAATTGAGCAGAAATATTTTCTTGTAGAGAATCAAAAGTGTTCGAGCTACCCAAAGACGATTAGGTTGGGTAACAATAAAAAAGTCGATATCTCCATCTTCATGCATCACTCCTTTAGATAGTGAACCCGATATAAAAACGCCCTTTACATATGGAAATTGACCTATTAATTTAGACTTCTTAAATGCTTGATCAAGATATTGTTTCGCTCGGGTAACACCTTCTTCTCTTTTTACGGCTAATTGGTTATCCTGATGTAAAGAATAGTACCCTTTCACTTGATAAATAATTTCGTTCTTAAGTAATTCTGAAATTGGTTTTTCTAGTTCAGATAAATTCGAAAAATGAGAGTATTTAAGAATTTCCTGCTTCGTTAACGGAAATGCGAATACATCAAAGTAGGCCAAAGCCGCTAAGACATCTTTTAAATAATGGTGTTGATTCAAATCCATGCAATTCTCTTATTGTAATTGAAGCTTCGGTAGGCGAATATAGGAAGTTATTATATTCAAATCAGTAGGGTTATAGATATTTATCTGCGATAGAATAAGTGGTAAATCTAGTTTTACTTTGCCTATTCCAATTAACAGGGAATACATTTATATTTGTGGTAATACTGGAGTTATGGATTTAGAGAAATATTTTGAACCGTTTCGTCAAAACATTATTGGAGAGAAGCAGAACTTCGTGACTCCGTATGGTGAAAAACGAATTGTGTATGCCGATTGGACGGCAAGTGGGAGGCTATATGGTCCTATTGAAAAAGCATTGACAGATGATTTCGGGCCCTTTTTAGGCAATACGCATACAGAAACTTCGGTTACTGGAAGTACGATGACAGTGGCGTTTCATAAATCTTTAGATATTATTAAAGACCATGTAAATGCGTCTAAAGACGACTATATTATTGCCTGTGAATCAGGTATGACGGGCGTGATCAATAAGTTTCAACGTATTCTAGGATATAAGATTCATGAGAAATTTAAAAATCAGATTCATATTGAAGAAGAAGATCGTCCAGTGGTTTTTATCACACACATGGAGCACCACTCTAATCAAACATCGTGGTTAGAAACTATCGTTACTTTAGAAATTATTAAAGCGAACGCAGAAGGATTACCCGATTTAAATGATGTACAGCGTTTACTGGGGAAGTATAAAAACAGAAAAACAAAAATTGCCAGTATTACCTCTTGTTCCAACGTAACAGGAGTCGTGACTCCGTATCATGAAATAGCCAAAATAATGCACCAAAGTGGCGGCTGTTGTTTTGTTGACTTCGCTTGTTCAGCTCCCTATGTAGAGATAGATATGCATCCAGAAGAGGAAGAATGTAGATTAGATGCGGTGTTTTTTTCGCCTCATAAATTCCTAGGAGGACCAGGTACTCCAGGCATTATGATTTTTAATAAAGCATATTACACAAATGAGATTCCAGATATTTCTGGAGGAGGAACTGTTTCTTGGACGAACCCTTGGGGAGGTAGAAAGTATTTTGATGAGGTAGAAGTGCGGGAAGCAGGTGGTACACCTCCATTTATGCAAACTATCAAAGCCGCTCTTTCGGTAAAATTGAAAGAAAAAATGGGAGTAGATAACATCCTTAAAAGAGAGGGAGAGATTTTACAACTTATTTTTGATAGGATAGAAAAGGTCCCTAACTTGCACATTTTGGCCGATAATATTCGTCACAGAATGGGCGTAATATCTTATTATATTGATCATCTGCATTTTAATTTGGCGGTTAAAATATTAAACGATCGCTTTGGTATCCAAATGCGTGGGGGGTGCTCGTGTGCTGGTACGTACGGACATATTTTACTTAATATTCAGGAGCAAGTATCCAATAGCATTACGAATGAAATTGATTCCGGTGTTTTTTCCTCTAAGCCAGGTTGGATTAGGTGCAGTATTCATCCTACAATGACAAATGAAGATGCCGTTTTTATAGCAAATGCAATGGTAGAATTAGCAGCTAATCATTCTGAATGGAGCAAGGATTACACGTATAACAAAGCCAATAACGAATTTATACATAAAAATGGGGAATCAAGTATTGCAGATAAAGTAAATCAAATTTTCGATACAATTTAATTCCTGTTATGGGTGAAAAAGTAGAAAATTTTGGAGACGTGTGTATGCCAAAGGCTCTAAAAAGCATGCAGACTCTTACCAATAGTAATTAGGATGGGAGGATGAAACTTTGGGAGATATATTTTGAATGTAAATAATGGTAAAATTTAAAGATCTCATATCCAATCCGGTAACGATATTAACCCTTTTAACAGGGGTTATTATTGGGGTAATAACTTTTCAAAATTTGGTATTGTCTGATTTTGGATACGAAACTCAAATGGGGTCCTTCTATAATAATTACCTCATTTTCAAAAACTCATTTTTTCATTTATTAGACAATCATAATTTGTATGTTTTGTATCGAGAGGTACAAACAGATTTATATAAGTATAGTCCTACTTTTGCACTTGGGTTTGGTTTTTTCGCTTATCTGCCTGATTGGTTAGGGCTCGTACTATGGAATAGTGTTAACGCTTTGGTTTTTTATGCTTTATGGCAAATGAAATTGCCTTTGGTCAGAAGAAAGTATGTAGTTTGGTTGTTTGTTTTGTTAGAGTTTGTTACCAATATTCAGAGTTCCCAAAGCAACGGACTTATGGCAGGGCTTATGATATTGGCCTATGTGTTTTTAGAACGGAAAAATGTTCTTTTAGCTACCTTAATGGTGGTTTTATCCATCTATCTAAAACTCTTTGGTGCGGTTGCTTTTGCATTGTTTTTGTTTTACCCTGATAAAGTAAAAGCAATTGGGTATACCCTATTATGGATGGTCATTTTTTACGGATTACCTTTATTAGTGGTTTCTCCTGATGAATTGATTATGCAATATGGTAATTGGATCGAATTATTGAAAAATGATAAGCCAGTTGCGTTTAGTTTGTCGGTGATGGGATGGTTGAAGTACTGGTTTGACTTGGTTCCTTCAGGGAGTCTATTAACCGCTATTGGAATAGTCGTGTTTTTGATTCCGTTGGTACAGATAAAAAAATATTCAAACCCAGTTTTCAGGCAATTAATTCTGGCATCGGTGTTAATTTGGGTCGTGTTATTTAACCATAAAGCAGAATCGCCAACTTTTATAATTGCGATGGCTGGAGTAGCCATTTGGTATTTCGCTCAGCCTAAAAATACCGTGAATTTGATTTTGCTAATATTTGTGTTGGTTTTCTCTCAATTGGCTCCTTCTGATTTGTATCCCAAATCTATTCGCGACTCCTTTTTCGTTCCTTATGTGATTAAAGTGTTTCCCGTTATTTTGGTATGGATGAAATTGCTATATGATACCATTTGGAGGGTAAAAGTACTGGAGGTGAAACCAAGTAGCTAAAACAGAGATGTGGAGAGGTTAGCCGCGGAAAATGATATTAAAATGGAATGGATAGGATGAGACCGGCTAAAGGTCATATAGCCAAAATGGATTAAGCTAAAAAAATCCACTTGCCCAAGATCTACATCCGCTCAAAAATTCATAGTGCTCAAGCCATACGAAAATCAGATATTTGCAACCTTAGTAAGCCATCATGATTGAAGTAGGAAAAACCATAATATCAAGAGACGTTTTTAAAAAAGAATTCGTTTGTAATTTATCTGCCTGTAAAGGGGAGTGCTGTATTTCGGGTGATGCCGGGGCGCCATTAACAGATGAGGAAAAAGATATTTTGGAATCCATATATCCCAAGGTAAAACCATATATGCGTGCAGAAGGTATTGAAGCAGTAGAGCAACAAGGTACTTCGGTTTACGATAAAAAAGATAAAGAATACGAAACTGCACTCGTTAATAATGCAGAATGTGCGTTTGTATTTCACGGTGAAGATGGAACCGCATTATGCTCAATTGAGAAAGCCTATAATGAAGGGGAGGTAGAATGGCAAAAACCTATTTCTTGTCACTTATATCCGATTCGTATAAAAAAATACCGTGATTTTGACGCTTTAAACTATGACAAATGGGAAATTTGTTCCGAGGCCTGTGCTTTAGGTGAAGAGCTTAGTGTGCCAGTATACAGATTCTTAAAAGATCCTCTTATTCGCCAATATGGAGAAGGTTGGTATAAAGAGTTAACAGCAGCAGCGGATCTGATTGATAAGGAGGTATAATGGCCTACTTATGTCGCTAAATAAAATTGTTCATTTCTTTTTAAAACGGTTTTCGTTGCAGAGAGTTCATTTATTTACTTTCACAACGGTTTAGGAATCGTCATGCTATTAAGTCCTTGTATTTTCGAATACAAGGACTTTTGCATTTTAAGAAGTTAGTGTAATTTACATTTTTGAACATCACATAATCAAATCCATTATATTTGTTACTTAATGTTATTTAAATTCTCTAATATGTCTAAACTATTTACGGTAATTCTTGTTTGTTTTGTTACCCTAATAAACGCTCAGCAATCAAAGTTAGCCGACCAAGAAAAAATTCAAGAATTGTATCAGCAGTTTAGAGTCAAAGAAATACAGGATAGTATTCTGGCTTTAAATCTTGCACAAAAGGGATCTGTTAAAATTGGGGAAATAGCCGAAAATGGGGAGAGAATTAGTTTGGTTAGATTCGAGCCAAATGGATTTCCTGTTTTTTATGCGACCGATAACAGCAATGCATCCGCCACTGTTGGAACCAATTTAGTAGTTGCAGGGGCTACAAATGGTTACGGACTTACAGGGAATGGAATGGTGATTGGCGAATGGGATGGAGGGTCTGTATTAGGAACGCACCAAGAACTAACAGGCAGAGTTACTCAAATAGATAATCCTTCTTCTTTAAGTGATCATTCAACGCACGTGGCTGGTACCATGATTGCATCAGGGGTGGTGGCTAACGCAAAAGGAATGGCAACTGCCGCCAATATTAGCGCGTACGATTTTTACAATGACGATAGTGAAATGACTGCTTTTTCTGCGACTGGAATTATTTCTAATCACTCTTATGGCCGAATTACGGGTTGGAGAAATGATAATGGTACATGGAAGTGGTATGGAGATACTGCTATTAGCGGAGTGGAAGATTATATGTTTGGTTTTTACTCGTTAAATGCACGGAGCTGGGATTTGATAGCAAATGCAGCACCTAATTATTTAATTGTAAAATCTGCAGGAAACGATCGGAATGATGAGCTTCCCGCTTCTGTTACTTCTCATGAAATTTATGATAATGGAAACTGGATAGTTTCTACCGTTTCTCGCCCAGCAGATGGAGGAACAGACGGTTATGATTGTATCTCTTCATCAGGTAATGCAAAAAACATTTTAACCGTTGGAGCTGTAGGTGATATTCCTGGTGGATGGTCGCAAGCTAGCGATGTTAATATGTCTAGTTTTAGTGGCTGGGGACCAACCGATGATGGACGAATTAAGCCAGATATTGTAGCGAATGGGGTGTCTTTATATTCTTCAGGTAAAAGTAACAATACTGATTATTACTCCAGTAGTGGAACCTCTATGTCTGCGCCAAATGCCACCGGGTCCATGGCATTGCTGCAAGAGATGTACAATGATTCAAATAACGTTTACATGAATGCGTCTAGTTTAAAAGCACTGGTAATTCATACCGCAAATGAGGCGGGTCTTGTAGGTCCTGATTTTAAATTTGGTTGGGGATTATTAAATGTAAAAGGAGCCGCAGATTTAATTGCGGATACAAGTTCAAATAGAATTTTAGAGGCATCTTTAACAAATAATAGTATCGATACGTATACTTTTTACTCGGATGGAACTACAGATATTGAAGCTACCATCGTTTGGAATGATCCTGCGCATAGTTTGATTGCGGCTTCATTAGATCCAACCACTTCTATGTTGGTGAATGATCTAGACTTAAGAGTTTCTAATGGAACAGGAACCATAAAAACGCCATGGATAGCGAATGGAACTACCCCATCCGTTGCCGCTACTAAAGGGGACAATACAAAAGATAATGTGGAGAATGTGATTTTTGATTCTCCAAGTATCGGAATCTATACATTTACCGTATCACACAAAGGTAGCTTAGCCGCATCTCAAAGTTATTCGTTGATTATTTCAGGTATTCAATTAACGCCTGTTTCACCGCCTCCAACACCAACCTTTACCGTTACTGCAACATCTATTTGTGAAGGCGACTCCGTAATTTTCACGGATACATCTACAGGAAATCCTACTTCTGTAAATTGGACTTTTCAAGGTGGTTCTCCTGCTACTTCAGCAAGTAGCAATCCGGGTATTGTATTCGCAACTGCGGGATCCTACACCGTTAAATTATTTGCAACGAATATAAATGGTACGGATTCTTTAATTCAAAACAATTTTATTACAGTTACTGCTCCAGCTGTGGTGACAACAACTTCATTGGCAGATGTATGTATGAGTTCAGGTAGTGTTGCCTTATCTGGTGGTTTACCTACTGGTGGTACATGGTCTGGAACAGGAGTTTCCTCTGGTGCTTTTGATCCAATGGCAGTTGGTATTGGAGTGTACGCACTAACGTATACCGTTGTGAGCGGAGCATGTACAACAAGTGCTTCCGAGAGTATTGCTGTGGTATCGCCACCAACCCCAATATTTCCTGCTTTTGCGGCAGGTTTCTGCGATAATAGCACGCCATTTTTATTGTCAGGAGCCACTCCAGCAGGTGGAGTTTATTCTGGACCAGGTGTAACTAGCAATATTTTTAGTGCAGCTGTTGCAGGGATAGGAAGTCATGCACTTACCTACACATATACGGATCCATCAGGTTGCATTGGAAGTGCAATAAGTGCGATAAATGTATTACCTGGAGTCGCTACTTCTTTAGGGGCTTTTGCTGATGTATGTGCAGATGCAGCTATTTTAACATTAACAGGAGGTGTGCCATTGGGGGGGTATTACACAGGTCTTGGAGTGGATACTGCTGTCGGAACTTTTAATGCGATAATTGCAGGAACAGGAATACATACCATTACTTATTTTGGTTCAGGAGGCGTGTGTTTGTCGGCATCTACGTCTACAATTACAGTGAACGCCTTGCCTACAGTTAGTTTGGTCGCATTGTCTAGCGAATGCTTATCCACCACATCCGTCACTTTATCAGGAGGAACTCCTATAGGGGGAACGTATTCTGGTACTGCCATAACAAGTGGTGTTTTTAACCCTTCTACTGCAGGCCTTGGAACTCACTGGGTATATTATTCGTATACAGACCCACTAACGTCTTGTTCAGGTATTGATTCTGCTTCTGTTAATGTGGTAAACAACATACAATCCACCAT
>JBLFZF010000122.1:0-8457 GCA_047610145.1 Salibacteraceae bacterium
GTCTCGTTTATGCTGATGAATTTAGTTATTTCGGACCCGTAAATACGGCAGATTGGTTTTCTGAAGTAGTGCCTCCCAATTCATGGGGATGGTTTAATGGAGAAAAACAGCATTATACCGATAGAACGGATAATGCCTATTTATCCAATGGCTCCCTTAAAATTGTGGCTAAAAAAGAAACGTATACGGATTACGGTTTAACGTTAAACTATACGTCTACTCGATTAAATTCCAATTTTAATTTCACTTATGGGAGAATAGACGTTCGGGCTAAGTTGCCGCAGGGAGATGGCACGTGGCCAGCCATTTGGATGTTAGGTACGAGTATTGGTAATAACTGGCATCCGGCTACTATTTCTTGGCCGGGTTGTGGTGAAATTGATATTATGGAACATTGGGGAAATGTGCCTAATGTGGTGCATGGGAGTACCCACACTATATCAAGTAATGGCGCTACCGTCAATACTTCTCAAGTTAAACGAGAGGGTGTTTTTAACGAATGGCATGTATACTCCGTGAATTGGTCCCCTAATCAAATTTCATTTTTAATGGACGGGTTTCTATACTACACCTATAAACCGACTGTTAAGAATGCCTCCACATGGCCTTTTGATGACCCACAGTTTATTGTTTTAAATGTGGCAATGGGTGGAATCTACCCTATTGACCCCAATTTTGTAGAGAGCCAAATGGAAATAGACTATATACGGGTGTACCAAAACGTCACTAATATAGAAGAAAAAGATACCTCTATTGAAATCAATGTATATCCAAACCCTGCTTCCGAGTTTATGGTAATTAATGCCGCAGAAGAGGGTGTTTTTCACCTCTATGATATTTCTGGAAAAGAGGTAATGACTTCTGCGCTAAGAAAAAGTCGAGAACAAAAAATCTCAGTATCTGAATGGAACGCAGGAATTTATTCTTGGCAGTTTATAACAGGAAACAGAACTGAAAAGGGGAAACTAATCATTACGAATCGCTAATATTTAGTTGAAATATGTCTAAAAGAGAAGGGAAATTACTAGCGTTAACTGGAGTAGATGTAAATTCTGCAAGTGAGTACAAACTCAGTAAAATGTTTAATGATGTGATGCAAAACGGCATGCACGGAATTGGCTTTAGCGCATACGAGGAAGGACAAGAGCCAGGGGATACACTCAGCCAAGAACAGATTAGAAAAAGAATGGCCATTATTGCCCCGCATACTTCATGGGTACGTTCGTTTTCATGTACAGATGGCAACGAGCTCATTCCTGAAATAGCCCATGAATTTGGCTTAAAAACCCTTGTTGGTGCATGGTTAGGCGAAGATGAAGAAAAGAATACCGTTGAAATAGAGGGGCTTATCGCGCTTGCACAAAAAGGTTATGTAGATATAGCTGCCGTAGGGAATGAAGTGATGTACCGGGAAGAGTTGACAGAAGCTCAGTTACTCCAACATATTCGTTTCGTAAAACAACAATTACCCACTATTCCAGTAGGATATGTAGATGCGTATTATGAGTTCGAGAATAGACCAGCTATAACCGAATTGTGTGATGTGATTTTGACCAACTGTTACCCGTTTTGGGAAGGATGTGCACAAGAATATGCCTTGTTGTACATGAAGGATATGTATCGCAGAACGAAAAAAGTAGCGGGCCATAAACCCGTTATCGTAAGTGAAACAGGATGGCCAAACCAAGGGGCTCCTTTTCATGGGGCAATTCCGTCCAAACAGAATGCGTTAAAATATTTTATAAACGCTCAAAAATGGTCGGTAGAAGATAATATTCCAATGTTTTACTTTTCGTCATTTGATGAATCCTGGAAAATAGGAGCCGAAGGAGATGTAGGCGCTTATTGGGGTTTATGGGATAAGAAGGGAATATTAAAATATTAATACCAGTACTAGAATATGAGAAAAGTGTTACCATACCAAAATGCCATTTGCTATTCGGGTTTTAGAGACGGACAAAGTCCTGAAACAGGTGTGTTTCCATCGTATAACCAAATAAAAGAGGATTTACTTATTCTGCAACCGCATTGGGAATCTTTACGTTTATATGATTGCGATAAACATTCGCAGACGGTATTGGATGTTATTAGAAAAGAAGACCTTCCTTTTAATGTGATGCTGGGTGCATACATTGTGGCAGAAGTGAATAATAAAGAATGTCCTTGGGGTGGAGAGTACGATGAAGACGTACTCGAAAACAACAAAAAACTCAATCAAAAGCGCATTAATACGTTGATTGAATGGGCAAATAAGTACCCCAATATCATTTCTTCGGTTTCGGCTGGAAATGAAGCTACCGTTAGTTGGACGGATCACTTGGTACCAACAGAAAGCGTGTTGAATTATGTGAGTCAAATTAAATTAGCCATTAAACAGCCAGTAAGCTTTTGTGAGAACTATGTGCCTTGGTTGGATAAGCTGAAGCCTCTAGGCGAAGCGGTAGACTTTATATCCATACATACGTATCCGGTATGGGAGTATAAAACCATTGGGGAGGCGCTGAGTTACACCAAAGAAAATTACAATGCGGTGGCGAATACGTATCCTGATAAACAGATTGTAATTACTGAAGCGGGTTGGGCCACCAAATCTAATGGACGCGGAATAGAGCCGCATAACGTAAACGAAGAATTACAACAAGAATACGTCCAGCAATTAATGGCTTGGGCCCAAGAAGATGGGATCCTAATTTATTTATTTGAAGCCTTTGACGAAAACTGGAAAGGATCTGATGATGCGCTAGAACCAGAAAAACATTGGGGTCTTTTTACCACAGATCGTACTCCTAAACGGGTCATGGCCACACCGCTGTTGGTTTAATATATAACAATACGGAACGGCTGAATACAAGGTCAGTAAAAGCTATTCCAATGGGGATTTACAAAGAATTTTATTTATAGATAATAGGTATGAAAACACGCATAGCCATTAATGGGTTTGGTAGAATTGGTAGACTTGTATTTCGCAATTTGATTGCTAGAGAAGATTATGAAGTGGTAGCGATTAATGATCTTACCGACACCAAAACTTTAGCTCATTTATTACAATACGATTCAGCTCATGGTCAGCTAGGTTTGCCAATAGCACATACAGAAGCAACTATTACGGTGGCTGGGTATGAAACTAAAGTGAGTGCAGAACGTGACCCAGAAAATTTACCTTGGAAGGAACTAGCGATAGATATGGTAGTGGAGTGCACAGGTATATTTAGAGATCGAGAAGGTTTGAATAAGCACTTGAAAGCGGGGGCAAAAAAGGTGGTTCTTTCGGCTCCCGCAAAGGGAAATATAAAAACTGTTGTAGTAGGCGTAAACGATCAGATTTTGACGGCAGAAGATACGATAGTTAGCAATGCTTCTTGTACCACAAATTGTTTAGCGCCAATGATAAAGGTATTGGATGACAATTTTGGAGTGGTTAAAGGATTTATGACCACGGTGCATAGTTATACGGGAGATCAAAAAATTCAAGATGGACCTCATTCAGATCTAAGACGCGCACGTGCAGCTGCATTTTCCATAATTCCTACCTCAACAGGTGCTGCAAAGGCGGTTGGTGAGGTGATGCCTCATATGAAAGGGAAGCTAGATGGTATGGCAATGCGTGTGCCTACAATCACCGGTTCGGCCACTGATTTAACCGTAGAACTTAGTAAGGATGTTAGCAGTCAGGAGGTTAATGACGCTATGAAAAAGGCTTCTTTAGGAATGAAAGGGGCTTTAAGGTATACAGAAGACCCCATCGTATCTGCCGATATTATTGGCGATGCACATGCGTGTATTCTAGATGGATTGTTGACCTTTGCAAATGGAAATTTAGTGAAGGTAGTGGGTTGGTATGATAATGAATCAGGCTACTCGGCTAGGCTTGTTGAATTAATGGATATAATTAAAAGCAAGGGGTAATGATATTGATTGCAGAAAGTGGCTCTACCAAGTGTGATTGGGTATTGTTAGATTTAACAGGGAAAGAAATAGAAAGATGGAAAACCATTGGTTTTAATCCGTACTTTCATGCTGAAGACGTAATTGTACAAACGCTTTCTACAGAGAAGGATTTTATGTTTTGGAAGGATAAAGTCTCTCAAGTTTGGTTTTATGGAGCCGGCTGTAGTACCGAGGTGTTAAGCGTTATTGTGAGAAAAGCATTGGATCGTGTTTTTGTGAATTCTAGTAATAATGTAGGGCACGACTTGGAAGCTGCGGCTTTTGCCTTGTATCAAGGAGAACCTTTTGTGGCGTGTATTTTAGGTACTGGATCTAACAGTTGCATGTTTGATGGAGATGGGGTCTATGAAGAAACACCTTCGTTAGCTTATGTTTTAGGAGATGAAGGCTCTGCTAGTTTTATTGGTAAGCGACTAGTTTCTGACTATCTCTATGGCCGTTTTCCAAAGGTATTAAGCGAGGACTTCAAAAATGAATATGGCGTTTCTAAAGAAGATGTTATTACTGCGGTTTATACCAAGCCTTATGCAAATGTATACTTAGCTAGTTTTGCTCCTTTTGCGGGTAAGTGGTCTGATCATTCGTATATTAAAGCAATTGTAAAAGAAGGTTTTGATAAGTTTATTGATATTCATGTGGCGAGCTTTGAAAACATTGATCAGATGCCGGTCTCTTTTGTGGGTTCAGTTGCTAAAGTATTTGATGAGATTTTGACTGATAGTTTAACGGAAAAAGGATACCGTTTAGGACAAATATTAGATAAACCAGTTAATAGTCTGGTAAAATACCATGTGGAAACGCTGGCGGTGTTAGATTAATAATGAGTTCAATAAATTGGAGGGTAATAATCAATCCATTTTGTCAGTCTAGTATCTTATGGCACAAATAAGTGAAACGAGTTACCGGATGAAATACGAAACAATTAGCATGGATTCAAAGTAACTTTTTAAACTTTTCACGATCGTAATTTTAGTTTTTCTACTCAGATGGTTTTTCGAAACCGTACCTACTCTTTTTTGAATTTATTGGTCCTAACTTCAATTAACTTTGGAACAAAAGAATGGATTTGATAGTTCAATAACAAGGAAATTAGTTTAGCAAAACGCATATGCCTATTTCTTTATGGTGAAATACTTTGTCATTTCAGTTTTGAGTAAAACGGTCAGGAACTTCCAATATCACGGTAAACCATTAGATGGAAATAAATAGGATGAATGCATCTTTGTTCATATTCGAAAACATAGAAAATATGTTTGCCGGCAAAATTGCATAGATAAATAAGCTGGACTGCATTCTTCTAAACCATCAAACGGTTTTGTTGTAAAACAAAATCGTTTTCAAAGCCCCTTTCCACTGTGTCTCAGTCTTCATCCCCTTGAAAACTGGTTTGCAGTGGATTTTTTATTTAAAGCTGTTTCTTCTTTCTAGACAGACCAGGTAATGGATCTTGTTTCAGCAATCGTGTTGTTGCCGTATATAGTGAAGGGTGATACTCTTGAAATTTATTAGTTTGTTCAAAAAAAACCTCTACCGATACGGCTAAAAACTCTTCTAAATTTACCGATGCATACTTCCTGAAAATAGAGGTTTCTTTCCGTTTTATTTTGTCCATTTCCGCTTGAGCTAACGTTTTCCATTCCGCGTGTGCTTGCGAATTAATAAACGAATGAGACCCGTTATTTCGTATCCTATTTTCTAAACTCATGGCATGCGTCATTTCATGTAGGCCAAGATTGATCCCGTCATGAGGATCACCAAAACCATGCAAGAAATTATCCCAAGACAACCGAATCCACCTCCCCATTGGATATACTTCTCCTTTATGGAGTTGTTTAGTTTTCTCATTGTAGAAATTGGAAGGGTAAATAATTATTTTAGAGAAACGGGGCAATTGAAAAAACTTAAACCCGAAAGTGATTTGAACCGCAGTAGCAGCCACTAAAACACGCATTTCATCTGTTATTTCTAAACCTTCTTTTCCGAAATAGGTTTTACCCCTCACAAACAAGCTTACTCTGCGCTCGAAGCTTCCTTTTTGCGATGCGTTAAGATGCGTGTAATAGTCGTAATATTTTTCTAAAATGATTTTGTAGTGCGGTTCAATTGCTCGTATTCGGTACCAATAATGAAATCGTAAGGCTATGAATATTCCGTAAATAATGGCGATAAGGAAGGGGGTAAAAAACAAAAGACTATAAACAGTGTGGTCTAAATGATCAATGTTCGAAAAGAGGATATACAAATTGAGTATGAGTTTTAATTGTTGTCAAATGTACGGGAACTTACAGGTTTAAAAAAAGCCCCCTTTCAAGAAATTGAAAGGGGGCTTTTGCTTTTATTCTAATGGGTTGATTAACATTTAGCTATATATTCAAATACCTATTAAAAGCAGCAATCATAAAAGGAAAAAAAAACAGAAAAGCTTAATCGGTTTCACCCACTTTGCTAATATTTAGAAAGTGAGTCGACAAGACGATTGTGTGTTCTGATTTCGGTCAAATATAGGTGGTTCTTCTCAAAGATTAGATTGGGAATTCTGTGAACTGAAGTTTAAAAAAAGGAATGATTTTTAAATTTTCTACGATCGTTTTGCATGTAAAAAAAAGCGTGGGTATTGGGTTTTAATGGTTTAAAATAATATTTTGTTTAATAAAATTTGAAAAAGATTAAACAAAATGTATATTTGAATCACCAATTAAAAGTTTAATACGCAAATCAGTCATATTTTAATTTAACATGAGTTTAAAATTAATCACATCATTCAAATGTATGTTCATTTTATTGTTCATCCATTTTCAAACGGCAAACGCTCAAGGTTTTGCATGGTTAGCCACGGTGAAAAAAAATGTAACCTCTAGCAATGTTATTATTCAGGGAGTTGTTTCAGATAATCAAGGTTTCCAATATATCACAGGTACTTTTTCGGGTTCTGCTTCATTTGGAAATACGATTTACACAGGTAGCAATGAAGAAATTTTCATTGCCAAATTAGATAGTGTAGGGAATTACATTTGGGTAGAAACCGCTGGTGGTAATGGAATTGATGTAGGTATGGATATTGAACTGGATGGGTTGGGCGGCTTATATGTCAGCGGTGTTTTTTCAGGAAGCGCCACTTTTGACTCCATTACAGTGACCTCTTCAGCGCAAGGGGGTTTCGGAGATAATTTTTTAGCGAAATATGACACTTCAGCAAATATTCAGTGGATAAAAACGGGCGCTCAAACTTACCAGAATAGTCCGTTTTACAGACGCATCAGTGCTAGTAAAATCAAAATAAAAAATGGTTTTGTTTATCTATTGGCATCTAATATCCTATTTACATCCAGTAATTTAGCTCAACGAACATTTGACTCGTTTCTACTTCCTGACATTGCGTATACGGGTCCGGGCTCAAGTTCAGTTGGTCATAGTTTCGTAGTCAAAACTAATTTTAGCGGTGTGAACAGCTGGATAACACCCGTTTATCAATCGGGTGGGATTCTGAGTCAAAGTTACCCCTTGGATTTAGCGGTGAAATCAAACGATAATGTTGTTTTACAGTACAATTATTACGATAGTATTACCATCGATACGGTTCCAATTTCAGGGGCAGGAAGCTACAGTATTGGTTTTCAATACAGAGGGTTACTCATTTGTGAATTGGATACTTTAGGGAAATATTTAAACCATTACTCCATTCCAAATATTGGGGGCAATTTTACAAGTCTAAATTCGTTAGGTTTAGATGTGGACGAAAATGACAATACATATGTCCTTTCAAGCATAGGAGTCGGGCCCGCTTTCCCATTAACCATTGCCGGAACTAACCTCTCCATAAACGGAGATTTTTTATTGAAATTAAATGATTCTTTAACCCCTGTGGATTGTTCTGTTTTAACTAATGTAGCAAGTACTACGAATCGATTTACAAGCCTTGAAGTAGAAGAAGATGAAGTTGTTTTTGGGGGAAATTTAAATGGTAACATGCAAGTTTTAGGTGCCAACTACAATCGAGTAAAAGAAATTATTTTTACTAGCATTGATACTAGTTTAACGTCCATGAATTGGTTTACCAGCACCACGGGGTCCAGTTATAACATAGGAAATGCAATTGCCTATGCTCAAGGTATTTATGATATACATTTATCTCCAGATAAAAGCATATTCGTTTCGGGTAATCTGGGGCCAACAAGTCGTGTTTTTGGATCTTTCGCGAGTGGAGTTAATACACTTGAAGATGGTTTTGTAACCAAAATTGTTGCATGTAGCCCTGTTTCTGTCAATATTAGTCCTCAAAATGGGGTGATTTGCGGAGTCGGATCAAGTTTGGCTCTTACCGCCTCTGTTAATCAAAACCTTTCCTTTCAGTGGTTGAATAATGGGGTAGTATCAACAAATGGTTTAACAAGTACATTCGTTACCTCAAATGCAGGAACGTATTCTGTGGTGGTAGATAGCTTGGGTTGCCAAGACACCAGCAATATGGTAAGTGTAACGATAGAGAATAATCCTATCGTAACGGTGCCT
>JBLFZF010000123.1:0-8278 GCA_047610145.1 Salibacteraceae bacterium
GTCTTTATTCTCCTTAATAACTACTAATTTTATACTTATTTTAAAGTATTTCTACCACTCTACTTAACTGCCCCAAAACCCGCATTATACACCTGAAAATAATTTTGGAAATATATTATGTAATCGCTTATACGTTATTCTACATATACTAATTGTTAGCGTACCTTTATATATAGTGAGTATAAAACTGTTTGCATTAGGGATAGTAGCAATTGTTTGAGCTCCTTTTTATGTATACACTTTTGATATAAAACATAGTGTATATAGAACTGTACACTCTAAAGCAGAAAACACTTGCTAAAAGAGCGAGTGCGGATAGCCCGACCCTTAATAGACCTTTGGGAGATGGAGGGAAATGCCCCGAAAAACAGCATTCCCAGGCCATTATTAACATCCACTCGCATAAAACTGAAACGATTTGACTCTTTAGTTCATGCTTAAACCCAATTATGCTCCTACATTTGTTGTAAACCTCCCCAATCGTGAACATTATCAAAAATTGTATTCTAATATTACTGGTGCTGTGCTCTTCACAAACCCATGCGCAGATGCAAATGGGGATTGCTCATGACAATTTCAATGTAACAGAAGGGATAAGGATAAATCCGGCATTAGCGGTGGACCCAATTCCTTGGTTAGATATTCAATTAGGAGGGCTCTATATATTTGGAGCCAGTAACGCGGCCTATCTTGGGAAAGATGAATTTTCTCCATTACTCGGTAAATTTCCTAATTCATTATCTCAAAACTTGGCTAAAGACAAAGTGAATGGTCAAATTGAAGGCGTTCTATACGGACCTGCTGTAAATGCGAGTATAGGTAAATTTTCTGCAGGGCTGAGTACCTCTTTGCGTAATTATGCAGTTGGAAGAGATTTATCGAAAGAGTTTGCCAGAGGATTAATTTACGGTCTACAAATCCCAGAATACTACGGAGACACTCTTTCTGGAGGTCCTTACAGAGCAAAAGAAGTTAGTTTTCTGGAATTTGCAATAAATGGCGGAATGATCCTTCACCAAAAAGGAGATATTGTAGTTAATATAGGTGCTAATTTCAAATACTTACTTGGACTAGCGAGCCTAAACTTTTTAGCTGATGATTTTTCTTATTCGATGAGAGATTCTACTGACGCTGCAGTGATAGATTATTCGGGAAAGTACGCTGGCTCCAACTTAGGCTTTCACCCAGGCGTAGGATACGGGATAGACCTTGGAATAACTATTGAAAAGAAGGTTGCTCCTAGTAGATATTATTCCCCTCACTCTGTGAGTAGCAATTGTAAATATTTAGATTACAAATACAGATTTGGATTTTCAATTTTAGATTTAGGGAATATTAAGTATAAAGGCTCTTATAATAGAGAAGTAAGTAATGCCAGCGGCCCATGGAATCAATATGCGAACACCAGAGCATCGAGCATTGGAGAAGTCATGGAGAACTTAGATGAAATAATGGGGAGTGGAGTAACTAGTTCCTCGTCAACATATAAGGCAAAACTTCCATTAGCCTTATCTCTTCAGTTTGACTATAATTTTGGAAGAGGCATTTTTCTGAACAGCACATTGGTATATGGAGCGGCTTTAAAAAACTCTTTTGGTGGAGAAAGACTTAGTATGATTGCGGTTACACCTAGATATGAAGGTCCGCGATTTGGGTTATCCGCTCCTATCAGTTTTAACTCTTTAGGACGGGGAGGATTAGGCTTAGCTGTTCGGTTTTGGTACTTAACTATTGGAACAGATAATATTGGCTCATACATTATAAATATGGACGTATATCGTTTAGATGTATACGCCCATATTAAAATACCTGTATTTGCGAAACCTAGTTGTAAACAACGAGGCTTAGGCGAATATAAATGGCGATTTAGCGACTGTAGTGCGCCAGGCGCCAGAAAAAATAAAAGAAGACGATAATTTAGTTATTTTCGGATCTAGAGACCATATCTTTTAACAAAACACTTGGTCGGTAACGATCCTCACCAAACCTATTCTGAAGATCTAGCAAATTACTCAGTATATTTTTATACCCTAGTTCTTTACCCCATGCAATTAATCCTTTGGGATAATTAACTCCTTTCGTCATTGCTATTTCAATATCGTCTTCGGAAGCAATTTGCAAAAATTTAGCATCTATTGCCTCATTGACTAGCATACATATTATTCTATTAAAAATAGCCTCTCCGACAACCGCCTCTTTATTGGGCGCTGGACTCACTGCATTTTCGGAGTAATCATAAAATCCTTTACCAGATTTTCGGCCTAACCTGTTTGCTTCTTTCAGTCTTTTTTGAGTAATAGAAGGTTTATACCTTGGGTCAAAGAACATTTCAGTCCAAACTGTTTCTGTCACCACAAAATTAACATCATGCCCAATGAGGTCCATTAATTGAAAAGGGCCCATTTTGAAACCTCCAATTTCTCTCATTGCCCAATCTATAGTTACCTCATCCGCAAAACCTTCTTCCAGCATCTTAATCGCCTCACTATAAAAGGGTCTGGCTACGCGATTAACAATGAAGCCTGGAGTATCTTTTGCAAGCACCACCTTTTTTCCCCAAGAGTGCACTAAATCGAATACTTGATCTGTTATTTCTGAGTTAGTTACCAAGGAAGGCACTATTTCAACTAAAGGCATTAAAGGTGCAGGGTTAAAAAAATGCACTCCAATTACTCTTTCAGGATTAGATAATTCCCCTCCAATAGAAGCGATAGACAAAGACGATGTATTTGAAGCTAAAATAGCATCTTGACGCATTACTTTCTCCAAAGAAGCAAATAGACCTTGCTTAATTTTCAAGTTCTCCACAACTGCTTCAATAACTAAGTCGCAGTTTTCAAAATAACTTAATCCCTCTACATATTTAATACGCTCTTGAATTGCAAATGACTCATTAGCACTAACACGTTCTTTCTCCACTAAACGAGTCATCACTTTAGCTAAACTCGTTTTAGATTTTTGAAGTGATTTCTCACTTAAATCAAACAAACACACTTCATGACCAGCGGTGGCTGCTACTTGAGCAATACCAGATCCCATAGCCCCTGCTCCAATAATCCCTACTCTACTATCCTTACTTAATGTCATTCCTTTAATTTTTTCTTTATTTACCTAGAAAATTTGGTTTACGCTTCTCTAAAAAAGCGGTTACACCTTCTTCATAATCATAACTTTTCCCAGCTTTAGTTTGCAATTGATCCTCCATAATTAATTGTTCTTCTAGGTTATTAGTAAATGATACGTTTAATGCTTGCTTGGTTAGCGCCAGACCATAGGTAGGCATTTTCGCTAATTTTTTAGCTACAGCTAATGCTTCTGAAGCTAATTCATTTGCATTAACCACTTTATAAATCATCCCCATTTTTTCGGCCTCTTCCGCGGAAACTTTATCTCCTAACATCATTAATGCCGCAGCTTTTTGAGATCCAATGATACGAGGAAGGAAAAATGTACCGCCACTATCAGGAATAAGACCGATTTTACTAAACGCCTGAATAAAAGAAGCCTCAGAACTCGCTATGGTAATATCGCATGCTAAGGCAATATTAGCACCCGCACCCGCTGCTACCCCATTCACTCCGCATACTACAGGCAAATTCAAGTTTCTTATTTTTAGAATAATAGGATTGTAATGCTCTGAAACAATTTTTGATAACTCTGGTCCATTGGGATCAATAGCTTCTGCTAGATCTTGACCTGCACAAAATGCTTTCCCGTTTGCCGACAAATATACCGCTCTAACGTTTTCATTCTTTTCACATTCATCTAATTTAGATTGAAGGTCCAAGGCCATTTCACGCACAAATGAATTATATTTATCTGGACGGTTTAATCGGATTATACCTACACCATCTTCCACCTCAAATTGAATAAAGTTACTCATAATAATTTGTTTTGGCGAAGTTAGGCAAACCAAAATTTGAGCAAAAATTTGAATTGCTTTTTTTGAATTAGAACCTACCTTTAAAATTCAGTATTTTTACCAAAACAATTTACATGAAAATAACGATTTCGATTCTTACTGGATTATTCTTATTGCAATTTGGCGCTTTGGCTCAATTTGAGTCTCCGAGTGACTCTACAAAATCACCAACTCCCAGTTCCACTAAATCTGTTCAACCAAAAACACCATTTCGTGAAAAATTAGTTTTAGGCGGAGGGTTAGACTTACAGTTTGGTAAATATACCGTTATTGGCCTAACTCCATTGCTTGCTTATGCTGTTACTGACAAACTTTTACTGGGTAGTATTTTTACTTATCGTTATTTTAAAAATAACCAAGTAGGATTTGAGTACTCTACTAATACCTATGGAGTTTCTCCTTTTGCCCGTTATTTTATATTCAAAGGTTTGTTTGCTCATGCTGAATATGAATTACTATATGGAGAATTTTATTATAATCAAGGATCTGTATGGGTAGATAGTTTTCTGGTTGGAGGCGGCTACGGTCAACGTATTGGTAAAAATGGCTTTGCCGGAATTTACGTATTATGGAATATTACAGAAGACCCCAACTATCAGATCTATAACAACCCTATTTTCAGGATAAGTTTTGGCGTGGGGCTATAATATTGGAATACATGAATAAAACCATCTTAATAACCGGAGCTACTTCAGGAATTGGAAAGGCATGTGCAGAGAAATTTGCTACAGAAGGGTATCATTTAATACTAACTGGAAGACGTCAAAACATCCTTGACGAAGTACGCACTCAATTAGCAAAACACACGCAAGTTACCCTCTTATGTTTTGATGTTAGAGATAGAGTTCAAACTTTGAAAGCTCTCGCCTCCATATCACACATACCTATTGATATTTTAATCAACAATGCTGGTCTTGCCGTGGGCGTAACCCCAATAGACGAAGGTAATTTTGAGGACTGGGATCGAATGATTGATACCAACGTAAAGGGGTTACTCAATGTGAGTAAATGCATCATACCAATAATGAAAGAACAGAAAATGGGCCATATTGTTAATATAGGTTCTATTGCTGGAAAAGAAGTTTATCCGAACGGTAATATTTATTGTGCCTCTAAGCATGCGGTGGATGCCATTTCTAAAGGAATGCGAATGGACTTAGTTAAACACCATATACGGGTGACGAATATTGCGCCTGGACTCGTTGAAACCGAATTTTCTAATGTCCGATTTTATGGAGACGGTGAAAAAGCAGATCAAGTATATGTAGGTATGGACCCTCTTACAGGAGTCGACCTTGCCGAGGCTATCTGGTTCTGCACTTCTAGGCCAGCTCATGTTAATATTGCTGACATGTTGATACTCCCCTCTGCCCAGGCGAGTGCCACACAAGTTCTCCGAAAAAATTAGACATAAAAAAAAGCGACTACTAGTCGCTTTTTTTTATGTCTAATTTCGCTATAGCTCTGTAATGCCCATATTGAAAAACATGAAAGCCCAATGATCGGCTTGCTCATCAATAACCTTAGACATCGGTTTGCCCGCTCCATGTCCAGCGTTAATTTCAATCCGAATCAATACGGGATTTTCACCTTTGTGTGTTTCTTGTAATCTAGCTGCAAACTTGAAAGAGTGTGCGGGCACTACTCTATCATCATGATCCGCAGTAGAGACCATTGTACATGGATAATTGGTTCCTTCTTTTAAGTTATGAAGAGGAGAATACCCATATAAATACTCAAACATTTCTTTACTATCTGAACTCGCTCCATATTCTGGTGTCCATCCCCAGCCAATAGTAAACTCATGATACTTTAACATGTCCATTACTCCAACCCCAGGATAGGCCACTCTGGCTAAATCTGGTCTTTGTGCCATAACCGCACCTATAAGTAATCCTCCGTTAGATCTACCTTCAATGGCTAATTTGTTAGGAGAAGTATACTTTTTTTCGACTAAATATTCAGCCGCTCCAATAAAGTCATCAAAAACGTTTTGTTTTTTCATTTTCATTCCTGCTTGATGCCAGTCTTCTCCAAACTCACCACCACCGCGAAGGTTAGCCATGACGTAGATTCCGTTGTTTTCCAATAAAATAATTCTAGACGTACTAAAAGACGGTGTCAGCGAAATGTTAAACCCACCATACGCATATAACAAGGTTGGATTCTGACCATCCATTTCTAAGCCTTTTTTATGTACAATAAAAACTGGCACTTTGGTACCATCCTTACTTGTAAACCATTCTTGTTTTTCAATATAGTCCGATGGTTTAAAGTCAATTTGAGGTCTATAATACTCTTTTGAGTCTCCGGTAGCCACATCATATTCAAAGATAGTAGGTGGATACAAAAACGAGGTGAACGAATAAAACAACTTGGTCTCTTCCATTTTACCTCCAAGATTAGACGCACTTCCAGTACCCGGCAATTCAATCACATTGGCATTTGAACCGTCATAATCCATCACCGAAATTTGCGTAGTGGCGTTAATCATATATTGCGCAAACATTTTCCCACCTCCAGTAGACACAGACGACAAATAATTTTCTGTTTCTGGCAGAACCTCTGACCAATTCAATTTATCGGTATTGTTTGGATCAATAGCCACCAGTTTATTCATAGGCGCATCAACATCTGTCCGCACCAAAAACTTGCCGTTTACATGATCTACGACATCACTTTTAGAATTAAAACCGGTAATCATTGGTTTAAATTCTTCTTTTAAATGTTCTGTAGATTTAAAATGAATATCAATATTATCAGTACCCTGATAAACATATAGCACCAAGAATTTTTTATCTTCTGTGACACTAACACCATGATATAAGTTTGGATCAGAAGTATCACGGTACACCATTTTATCTTGCGACTGTGGAGTCCCCATTTCGTGAAAATACACCGTATGAAATTTATTCTCCCCAGAAAGCTCATCTCCTTCGGTTGGCGCTTCAAACCCACTGTAGTAGAAACCGTTCTCGAACCAACTTGAACCTGAAAACTTCACCCATTTGATCACATCTTCCTTATCTGTATTGGTTTCAATATCTCTTACTCTAATCTGCCCCCAATCAGAACCGGCTTCTGAATACCGGTATGCAATCATTGAATTATCTGCAGAAGCCTGCATCAACTCAATAGTAACAGTTCCTTCCTTACTCCGAACGTTTGGGTCCATAAAAACCTGCCACTCTGCTGCCTCCCCTAGCTTATAATAAATCACACTCTGATCTTGTAACCCATCATTTTTACTTATAAAAAAGTAATCACCCACATGCCTTGGGGCCCCCACTTTTTCATAATTCATTAAATCTGAGTAGCGCTTTTTTATTTCTTCCCGGTACGGAATTTCACTTAGATAATTGTTGGTTACCTTATTCTGTTCCTTTACCCAATCTTTTGTTTCCTCTGCGTTATCCTCTTCCAACCAAGCGTACGGATCATTTATTTCACTACCGAAATAATTTTGAACAGAATCTTTTTTTACCGTTACTGGAATTTCCGTTGGAATTTGTTTCCAAATTGCTTTTTCTTTCATTTCAGTTTTTGACGAATCAGAGCTAGTACACGAAGCCAATAATATGGAGGCTCCAACCATTCCAAGAACAACATTCTTCATGCCAATTGATTTTTAGTTGAGCTCCAAATTTAATTCAAATACTCTTCAAAACTCACCGGAAAACCATAATGTTAAAATGCCAATCATTTATCTAGGAAATCCTTTTAAATACCTAGCCAATACGCTACTTTTACCCGTTACAATTTAGATTGAAAATGAAGCTAAAAAATTATATACTCGGACGTTGGATTGAAGGGACAGGCGAAGGGCAAGATTTATTTAATGCAGTAACAGGAGATGTTATTGCAAGTGCATCTACTGAAGGCATTTCGTTTGAGGAGGTTTTGGCTTATGGCCGTAATGTAGGGAACAAAAACCTGCGTGACATGACTTTTCATGAACGTGGCAGAATGATTAAAGAGCTAGCTCTTTACCTAGATTCAAAGAAAAGTTTGTTCTACCAATTGAGTTGGGCTACTGGCGCAACTAAAATGGATTCATGGATTGACATTGAAGGTGGTATCGGGAATTTATTTGCGTATTCTAGTTTAAGACGTCAGTTTCCTGACACTCCATTTTGTATAGACGGTGACGCTGTTCCTATGTCAAAAGGCGGCACCTTTTCAGCTACCCATATAATGACTCCTAAAACTGGCGTTGCCGTGCATATTAACGCCTACAACTTTCCTATTTGGGGAATGCTTGAAAAGATAGCAGTTAACCTATTAGCGGGAGTACCAGCAGTAGTTAAACCAGCAACGGTGACAAGTTATTTAACCGAGTTGATGGTGCAAGAAATT
>JBLFZF010000124.1:0-8254 GCA_047610145.1 Salibacteraceae bacterium
GTAGACATTACCTATGCCGGTCAATACAATTTGAGAAAAGAATTTGATGTGAGAAGAAGCGGGAAGTCTGATGTACCTGCAATGAGTTTAGAACAATACTCTAATTTTATAGAAGGTAAATATCAAATCTTCTTACCAAATAACTGGGAATTAAAAACGGGTATTCAAATTAATAGGGTGAATAACACCAATTTACCGGAAACGGGAATTCTACCTTTAATTCCGGATTATATTGCGTATGAATATGGGGTTTTTGGTAGGCTATCTAAAAGTTTCGACAAAACCGTTTTTGAGTTAGGTGGACGCTATGACTTTGAAAATAGAAATGTCGCTGCAATTTCAATCAGCGTTCCAAGAGAAATTATAAGATATGAAAATGAGTATCATAATCTGAGTGCCATGGGCGGGGTTACGCATGAATTGGCTAAAGGCTGGAAAGTGGCATATAACATTGGGTATGCAGGAAGAAATCCTGAAGTGAATGAGCTTTTTAGTAATGGTTTGCATCAAGGAGTTAGCGGAATAGAGGTAGGAGATCCAAACCTGAATAAAGAGGTCGCCATTAAAAATACTTTATCACTTAGGGCTGAAGTAGGGAATAAGTTCTTTTTTGACATTTTGTTGTACACTCAAAATATTGATAATTATATTTTTCTTAATCCACAAGATGAAATTCGGTTAACCATACGAGGTGCTTTTCCTGTTTTCAAATACGAACAAACCGATGCCCAAATTTCAGGATTTGATTTAGCGGCTACCTATAAGATAACAGAGCTACTTAATGTAACCGGAAAATACAGCTACTTATATGGATATGAAAGATCTAAAAATATACCTTTAGTATATATGCCATCCAATAACCTGTATGCTGAATTCAACTATCAGATTCCTAAATTAGGTAAATTACAAAAGGTAGAATTACAAATCAGTAGTAGATTTATCTTTGAGCAAAAAAATCTACTGCCTTCCCAAGATTTTGTTGCCCCACCACCATCATATCACCTTTTGGGATTAAAAGTGTCGGCCGAAAAACAATTACGAAAACTTAGATTAAATATGTTTTTAAGGGCGGAGAATGTACTTAATACAACTTATCGTGATTATCTTAACCGCCAGAGGTATTTTGCGGATGATTTAGGGTTCAACTTAACAGTAGGCATGAATATTTCATTTTAATAAATTAACGGATATGGAAGAAGATACTCATTTAGCCGATCTATTGAGAGATCGAAAATTAAAAGCGACAAGCACTCGGTTGGATGTTCTTTCTGTTATTTCTGATTACAAAAAAGCCATACCTTTTTCAAAAATTCAAGATGCACTAAATAACTTTGATCGGGTTACATTGTATCGCACGATTCATTCTTTAATGGAAAAAGGAATTATCCACAAAGCATTGGTAGAAGGGAGTGATACTTTTTATGCGGTGTGTAGTAATAATTGTTCCTCACATAGTCACAATCATAAACATATTCATTTTAAATGTTCAAGTTGCCAAGCCGTAACTTGTGTTCAAGCAGATAGCCCCATTAGCTTTTCTATCCCTGGTCATTCAATTGAGAACTTTGAGATTGAAGTTACCGGAGTATGTACAACTTGTAATTATTGAATACGAACCTGTTATCTTTTTTGAGGGTGACAAGAAATAGTACACGTGGTTTTTCAGCATTGGAAATATGCGTTTGGCTTTTTCGTATGAAGAAGAATATTATGTGACTTGCATAGGTAGGTCGGGGTTTTTTTGCTTTAAATTCTTTACAGAAGAAACGAAAGGTAAACTTTGCCGTGTTAGGGGCTATCATTACATTCGAGATTGTTTTTTTAATGGACCCGATGAGCTTCTTTGAGTTGGTTTATTTTTGGTAGGCTTTAAAATATCAAAAAAAAAAGCTCCTGATTTTTCAGAAGCTTTTTTTTTTGTACCCAGAATGGGAGTCGAACCCACACGTCTTTCGACACACGCCCCTCAAGCGTGCACGTCTACCAATTCCGCCACCTGGGTGTTTGAATAATTAATATCCATTAATTCTGTGGCTGCAAATGTATAATTATTAGAAGAGTCGGATTGCTGACAATCCATAAAAAGTAAATAATTTTTATTTGTACTTCGCTAATGAATTGTTCCAACCATAAAATGGTACATTAGACCTTTATTATATCTGTGCTTAAATAACATTGTACTATGGCAGCAGCCGAATCAAAATTGTGGCATTTAGAACAAATTAACATCTTTAGAGACCTGAATTCGGAGGACTTAGAGCGCGTAGATAAAATTTCTTCTATGAAAACTTTAGAGAAGGGGAAATATATTTATTTTCCGGAAGAGCCATCTAAAGTAGTCTTCCTTTTGAAAAAAGGAAGAGTAAAAATTGGTACGTATTCAGATGACGGAAAAGAAATCATAAAAGCTATTTTAGAGCCCGGTGAAGTTTTTGGGGAGTTGGCCATCGCAGGGCAAGAAACACGTCAAGATTTTGCACAAGTACTAGATGCTGACGTGAAAATTTGTGCCATTCATAAAGATGAAATGCTGCGTATTTTAGAGGCGATGCCTCGGCTAAATTTAAAAATAACGCATCTTATTGGAATGCGGTTGCAACGAATGGAGCGTAGGTTTGAATCGTTGATTTTTAAAGATGCACGCGATAGAATCATTGATTTTGTGCGAGAGTTGGTGTTAACAAAAGGCAAGAAAATTGGTTTTGAATACGCGGTTAAACATAAATTAACGCATCAAGATATTGCTAACTTAACTGCTACTTCACGACAAACAGTCACCATTGTTTTGAATGAACTGCGAGATGCAGGTACTATTGGTTTTGATAGACGGAGTATTATAGTGCACGAAATGGACGACTTAAAGTAACAGTGACGCTAATTGAGAATTAAAATAAAAAAATGAAATATATAGTGTACATAGGAGAAGGGTGTCACGATTGTCATCTAGTTCAGGAGTTTATTTCAGAAAACGCATTGGAGGTGGATATTATTGATGTAGATAAGGCAAAAGTTAAACCTGCCTTTGATATTTTTGTTCGTCCAGCACTTATGCGAAACGAGACACTTGTGGCTTACGGTTTAGATGTAATTGATCATTTAAAGGCGAAAGTCATGAATACTTAAAGAAACGTAATTATGAATTTTTTAGCTCATTTTCATTTATCAGGAGATAACGAAGATATTGCGATAGGTAATTTTTTGGGTGATTTTATTCGAGGTACCAAACCAGAAACTCTTTCGCCTATGTTGCAAAAAGGGCTTCAGTTACATCGGTTTATTGATGAATTTACAGATAGCCACCCTCTGGTGAAACAAACCAATAAACTATTAACACCTCATTTCTCTAAATATGCCCCGGTCGTATCTGATGTGTATTTTGATTATTTTTTAGCGGCCCATTTTGAAGACTATTCTCGTATTAGTTTACGGGAGTATACGCATCAGGTTTATGAGGTGATGAAACGCCATCAATCAGAAATGACAGAAAGAGCCAGTCGGTTTTATGACTTTATGATTGTGCGAGATATTTTTTTTGAATACGGAAATAAAAGAGGGATGCAACACGTATTTCGTGGGTTGGCATCTCGGGCAAAATTCAAATCAAATTTCTTAGAGGGTGTTCCAGTACTCACTGAGTTAGAAGAGGAGTTATATGCTTTATTCAAAGCTTTTTATCCTGATTTACAAGAGGCCAGTAAAAAACGTTTAGCTGAATTATTAAATTCATAATTTTACCGATGAAACTAGAATTTATTACTACCGGAGATAACAGCCCCTCATTATACAATGAAGCGCTAAACGAAACCTATCATTCGCGTCATGGAGCTCGTCAAGAAAGTGAGCATGTATATATTAAATCTGGGTTAAATGAATTGCAACACTTAGCGCATATTCGGGTATTTGAAATGGGTTTTGGTACCGGGTTAAATATTTTGTTGACTCATGGTTTTTCAGAGCTTCATAATACTAAAATAGAGATCACGAGTATTGAGTTATATCCATTAGGCAAAGAAATTTGGTCTCAATTAGATTACAGCGTGAACCCAAATGAAAAAAATGTTTTCCGAAAGCTGCAAGAGTTGTCTTGGGAAGAGAGGGGAGTAGTTTCGGATAATATGACGCTATTGAAACGGAAAGTGGGATTGGAAGACATCCAGTATCAAAATGAATTTGATATTATATTTTATGATGCTTTTGGTCCCGACAAGCAACCTCATTTATGGACGCCTGCCATATTTTCAAAGCTATATAACTTACTAGATAAAAACGGAGTATTTGTTACCTATTCAGCCAAGGGACAAGTGCGTAGAGACTTGGTGTCGGCAGGTTTTGAGGTAGAACGAATTCAAGGACCTCCGGGTAAAAGAGAAATGCTTCGCGCTAGAAAGAAATAAATCTAAAATCAATGGCTCTATTTTAAATAATAGCTAAGTTTGAAGATGATGAAGCTTTGGGTCAAAACCTTTTTTATAGTATGTTCTCTCCAGTTTTTTGGACCCACGTTTACGTATGCCCAAGTGTTTACAGATACCCTTAGCGAAGCAGAAGCTGCAGATATTCAGAAAAGGATAGATAAAGGCTTAAAACAATTAGACCGTAAGTATACCCTGCAAGTATTACCCTTGATTTACTATACCCCTGAAACACGAATGGCATTTGGAGCGATGAGTATTGTTAGGTTTAAATTTAAATATGCTGACTCTCTTTTAAAAGTGTCTAATATTACGCCTTCATTTGTATACACTCAAAATGAGCAAATGTTAGCGCAGGTGAATTTTGATTTGTATACCAATAAAAAATGGCGTTTTTTTGGAAACGCAGGATACTTTATTTATCCCTATTTTTTTAATGGTGTCGGTAACACGTTGGCTGCTGATGAGGTGGAATGGTACGATGCCACCTACCCCAAAATAAATCTAAATGTGTATCGTAAATTGTGGAGTGATTCTGTCTCGGTAGGGGTAAAGTATGCATACCAAAACTCTAAAATCACACCATTAAGCAATCAGGTTTTAGATACTGGAAACTATGAAGGAGCCAATGGGAGTGTGCAATCCAGTATTGGAGTGGGCGTTCGTTACGATAGTCGCAGTCATTTATTATCGGCTACTTCGGGCTGGTTAGCAGATGTGTCGGTAAATTGGACAGATGAATGGAGCGGAGCTACCTACAAGGATCAGTTTATTTTAGCAGACATTCGAACATATATTCCAGTTTTCAAAAAGAAGGATATCATCGCATTACAAGTCTACACGGAATTACATACCGGCAAAGTTCCGTTTAATTTAATGTCTCTTTTAGGCGGTAGCGAGCACATGCGGGGTTATAGAGAAGGAGAGTACAGAGACCGACAAATGTGGGTGTACCAGGTAGAATATAGAACTCGCTTGTTTTTTAAATTTGTGGGACTAGCTGCATTTGTAAATATGGGGGGTATTGGAAACGATTTTGAAGACGTCAACCAAAATTACAGATTCACCTACGGTGGCGGCTTAAGAATTGCTCCTGTTCCTAACGAACGTTATTTTATACGGTTAGATTATGGCGTAAATGAAACGTCTCAAGGTTTATTTTATATCGCTATTGGCGAAGCCTTTTAATAGAGTTCTAGCCAATTCTACGTTGTACCAAATCTTCAATTTTAGAATACAATTGTTCCGGTTCATTTGTTCGCCAAGACTGGTCGTTTAGCGCTCCATCCATTAAAAAGTAATGATCAATATTGATTTCTTTAAACTCGTGTAAAACGTGCTCTCTAAAATTTAATAACGCAATCCAACCCTCTTCAATATCATCAAACCATTCTTCATAATAACAGTCATCCGAGCTATGGAAATTTAAAATGTTTTCGCCAATAAGAATGAATTTTGTGATTCCTCGGTCTACTAACGGGTCAATAATGTTTCGTTTCAAATACATCACATCATTGTAAAGGGTGTCGTTCCACTCTCCAATAAACTCAATAATAGCGTATTGGGAATCATAATCGGCAAAGAGAATTTTCAAGAATAAAGTTTGCGACTCAAAGTTGTCCCATTGTGGATGAATGACGTGATCGTAAATGGCATCTTGAAATTCAAACTCACTATACTCCCTTCCGTAAAACGGTGACCCAGGATCGTTTTCGGCTGTGTAAAACTCTCTCCAATTCCAATACGGTTCAATACTATGCATGGTGCAAATTTATAGTTAAAAGTATACGTGAATTGTCATGCTTAAATGATTTCTAATTAATTAAATTCGCACGGGTCAAAATCTATTTACGTAGAGAAAACAAAAAATTATGATTAAAAAGGTATTAGTAGTGGGACTGTTGATTTTAAGCGTAGGTTCACCCACCCAAGCGAAAGAAGGAATGTGGATTCCTTTGCTATTGCAACAGTATAATGCGAATGATTTAGAAAACGCAGGATTACAAATATCGGTAAGTGATATTTACGATGCCAACAAATCAAGCATGAAAGATGCGGTGGTCTTGTTTGGTGGCGGATGTACCGGAGAAATTATTTCTGATCAAGGCCTTTTATTAACCAATCACCATTGTGGGTATGGACAAATTCAAAGTCACTCTAGCGTAGAAAATGATTATTTAACCCATGGTTTTTGGGCTATGAACAAAGCCGAAGAATTACCTAATGAAGGTTTAACAGCTATGTTTATTAAAGGGATTGAAGATGTCTCTGCGGTGATATTGGAAGGAATTACCCTAGAGACTCCAGAAGCGGAAAGACAAATGTTAATTGCTTCGCGTATAGATTCCATTAAAAAAGTAGTGACCGATACCAAAGGATATGGCGCAGATATTAAGCCGTTTTACCATGGGAATCAGTACTTTTTGTTCATCACCGAAACCTTTACCGATGTACGTTTAGTGGGCGCCCCGCCATCTTCTATTGGGAAGTTTGGTTTTGATACAGATAACTGGGTATGGCCAAGACATACTGGAGATTTCTCTATGTTTAGAATTTATGCCAATGAAGAAAACAAACCCGCAGATTTTAATGTGAAAAATGTTCCCTTTATACCAGCACACCACTTTCCGGTGAGTTTAGCGGGTATTGCAGAGAATGACTTCTCTATGGTTTTTGGGTTTCCGGCACGCACCAATGAGTACTTACCTTCTTCTGCAGTTCATTTTATTATGAAAGAAGAGAATCCTTCAAAAATAAGAATGCGTAATATTTCTTTAGAAGTGATTAATCAAGCTATGCGAACTAATGCCACGTTAAATATTCAATATGCCGCCAAGCAATCTAGAATTTCAAATGCGTGGAAAAAGTATAAAGGTCAAATTATTGGGTTAGAAAAAACAGATGCTTTAGGTAAGAAAAAAGCGTTGGAAATAGATTTCACCCGTGCTATTGCTAAAAAACCAGAAGAGTTCATGCAATATAGTGCAGTACTGGATGCCTACGATTCCGAGTACAAAGAGTTTAAAACCTATGCCATGGCCAGAAGTATGTATATAGAAATGTATTATTATGGACCTGAAATTTTAAGGTTCTCTCAAAGGTTTATTAAATTAGCAGATGAAAACATTCCTTTAGAGGAACAAAAGGAGCGAATTGAGAAGTTGAAAATTTATTCGGAAAAGTACTTTAAAGATTACAATGCACAGGTAGATGAAGAATTAATGTACCACATGATGCCTGAGTATTTGGTGTCGATTACCACCAGTTTAGTACCCGCAACTGTATTTCAAATGTTTGGACCTAATAATCCTTCGAAAGCGGACAAAACAAGTGCGCAGGTGTATAAGAAATCTTTATTTTCTTCTAAAGAAAGGCTATTTGACTTTTTAGATAACTATGGTAAGAAATCCTACCGAAAAGTATTAGTAGATCCTGCGTTTGTAATAGCGACCGATATGAATGCTTCTTATGGTGATGTAGTTGCTCCGCAATACAGAGCTGGTAAATCAAAAATTGATAGTATTCAACGTGTATATATGGATGGGTTAATGACTGTTTTACCAGACTATAAAAACTATTATCCAGATGCAAATTTCTCTTTGCGATTATCTTATGGAAAAGTAACTGGGAGTGATCCTGTAGACGGAATGCATTATAAGTATTACACCACAATGAAAGGGATTGCTCAAAAAAGAGATACTACTTCTTATGAATACAATGTGCCTCAAAAGTTGATGGATTTATACCAAGCGAAAGACTTTGGAATGTATGCGGATGCCAATAATGAAATGCATGTATGTTATACTGCGTCTAATCATACTTCGGGAGGTAATTCTGGTAGT
>JBLFZF010000125.1:0-8211 GCA_047610145.1 Salibacteraceae bacterium
TTACTTTGAGCATAAAGGGGTGGATTCCAGAAGTTTGATTCGTGTACTGATTAAAACCATTTTATTAAATAAAAAAAGTGCAGGAGGTGGAAGTACAATTACCCAGCAACTTCTTAAAAACATGTATGGCCGTAAAAGTTTTGGCCCATTAACTATCGTTGTTAATAAAACGAAAGAGGCGCTGATAGCTCAGCGCTTAGAGGAGGTATATACCAAAGAAGAAATTTTAGCCCTCTATTTAAATACGGTGCCGTTTGGTGAAAATGTGTATGGAATTGAATCAGCATCACGATTATTTTACAACAAATCTGTTCAGGATTTAACCCTAGATGAAAGCGCGGTTCTCGTTGGTATGTTAAAAGCGAATACCT
Source organism: Salibacteraceae bacterium (assembly GCA_047610145.1). Classification (GTDB taxonomy): domain Bacteria; phylum Bacteroidota; class Bacteroidia; order Flavobacteriales_G; family Salibacteraceae; genus CAJXZP01. Next base: position 372 of record JBLFZF010000125.1, read on the forward strand.
TTTATAACCCTCGATTATACCCAAGTCATGCTAAGAGCAGAAGGAATGTTGTTTTTAAGCAAATGGTTAAATACGGATACCTTTCAGAGAGAGAGAAAGAATCTCTAAGTCTATTGGCTATTAAATTAGATTATGCCAATTTAGCTTCTAGTGGTCCGGCAAATTATTTTCTGGTTCAGGTAAAAAATGAGTTGTCTTCTATTTTAGAGAACATTAAAAAGACTACTGGTAATTCATGGGATTATAGGACGGACGGACTTCAGGTAGAAACGACCCTAAATTCGGAAATGCACGGATATGCTTTAGAAGCCTTTCGCGTCCATTTAGGTAAAATGCAGAAATTATTACGCAAACAATATGAAAGTGGCTCCTCTAATGCAGAGATAAAACGCATGATTAGAGATGTGATAAACCAAAAAGGGTTGTCTATAAAAACGGTATCTAAACAAGAAATATTTTCATGGGATGGAATATATTCAGATTCCATAAGTGTTGCGGATAGTATCCGGTTGGCGCTAACCACTTTACAAGCGGGTTTTTTAGCGGTGAACCCGAACTCTGGAGAAATTCTTTCTTGGGTGGGTGGAATTGACTTTAGAACCCAGCCTTACGATCAAGTTTTAGCGAAAAGACAATTAGCATCTACTTTTAAGCCGGTATTATATGCGGCAGCTCTTGAGAAAGGGATTTCACCTTGCGATTACCTAAGTAACACTGCACGAGTATTTACAGATCAAGGAAATTGGAAAGTGAGTAATTATGATCATTCTGAGGGAGGGGAATATTCTTTAAATGGTGCGTTAATGCTTTCTAAAAACATACCTGCAGTAGATTTACTTTTTAAAGTAGGTTTCGATGAAGTTGATTATTTGTGGCGCAAAATGGGTTTTTCCGTTAATTTAGAGTACGTGCCAGCTATGGCATTAGGTATCGCAGACGCCAGTATTTATGAGTTGGCGATGGCGTATGCGAGCTTTGCGAACGGAGGGAATAAAATAAAATTTCATTGTATTAATAAAGTTACAGATGCCCGAGGAAACGTTATTTATGAGCGTATGTCTCTTCCTGAAACAGAAAAGATAATGGCGTCTAGAACAGCCATCTTAATGAATGAAATGCTTCAAAATGCCATTAATAAAGGAACAGGAACAGCTATTAGAAATACTTACGGAATAACGACACAATTGGCAGGTAAAACAGGGACTTCTCAAAATTTCGGAGATGCTTGGTTTGCGGCCTATAATCCAAACTTGGTGATGGTAACTCGGGTTGGAGCATCGTATAGAAATGTGCATTTTAATTCAGGTAGAAATGGATCCGGAGGCAGGCTAGCTTTGCCATTAGTGGGTTTAACGCTTCAAAAAGTAGCAGAATCAATTGTTTTACAAAAGACGTATTCCAAAAACTTCCCAAAACCAAACAAACAGCTCCGTTTAGAGTTGGACTGCCAAAATTTTGAAGCGGATAATACGATGGATAAAATTAAAGGTCTGTTTTATAAAAAGTCTACGACCGCAGAACAATCTCAGAAAAAGCAGGAATCCAAGAAGTCTAGGTCTGAAAATAAAAAAAGAAAAGGCTGGTTTAAAAAGAAATAATATGATAATTGAAAAACCAAAAAATTTAGAGCCAACCCTATATTATACATCTTATATTGATAGCGTTTCAGAAACGAGTATGATGAGTTGCATGGAGAACTCGTTGAAATTAGCGGTTGAACTAGCGGGTCAAATCTCAGGAGATAAAGAGAGTTATGCATACGCTCCAGGTAAGTGGACGGTAAAGCAATTATATCAGCATCTAATAGATTGTGAACGTATTTTATCTTATCGGGTGCTAAGCATCGCTAGAAATGAAAAAGGGAGAATGCTTGGTTTTGATGAAGACCAGTATGTAGTGTTTGATAATTCAGCTAAAAGATCTTTTTCTGAGATACTAGAAGATTTCGTTGTTGCTCGTAAAAGTACCATGTCGTTATTGAAATCTTTACCCGTTTCTGCATACGATTTGGTGGGTGATTCAAATGGTGTAGAGGCTTCTGCAAGAACGATAAGCTGGTTTATTGCAGGGCATACGTATCATCATCTTGCTGTTTTGAAAGAAAGATATTTATAATAAAAAAGCTTAAATGTACGAACAGATTTTTGTTGTTCTGTTTAATGCGGTAGTTTTACAATTTGACTTAATAAAAAAATAGCGGTACCTATATGCTTAATAATCAATTAATTTTCACGTTACTATTATGTTTTTCATCTGTAATTGGGTTTGCCCAAGATTCTGTTTTTATGACGAAAACACATCTTAAAGGGGTTTTACTAGATGCTGAAACTCATGATCCTTTGCCCTATGCTAACATTGTGATTCAAAGAATAAATAGAGGGTCTATTACCAATGAGTCAGGACAGTTTTCAATAGATACCACAGGACTAATAGAAACAGATTCCGTTAGTTTTCTATATATCGGTTATAAAACAACAAACGTTGCAATTGATGAAATATTTGAAACGGGTAAAGTACTACTTGAAGAAGATATTCAGAACCTGAATAAAGTCTTTGTTTTTGGAACACCACCAAATGCAAAGGATATTGTAAAAAAAATAATTGAGAATAGGGAAAAGAACTATACCAAAGAAACCAATGTTAATCACATCTTTTATCGATCTCGATCCGTTTCAGATATAGGAAGTTATAAGCTCAAATATAAAAAGAGCTCTATTTCTGTTCTGGATGAGAAGATGATTCAGGAGTTGGAGAGAAAAACACCGAAACATTCTACGTCTTATACCGATTTTTTGGGAGACATATATTACTCTAAAAAAAAGGAAGACTCATCTCACTATAAATTAGCACCTTTAAAAACAGTAGCGCTTAAAGAGAAGGATGTAGCTGATTTAGATCAAATTAATGAGGTCTTTAAAGAAGTTTTCCAGAATACAGAAGAAGAGGAATACTGGAAGTTGAAAACAGGAATCTTTAGCTTTAAAATGGATGTAGATATGGGAGATGATTCTACAAGTACTGGAGAAAAAAGACCAAAAGGCTCTAGAACGGTGAAGAGTTCGCTAAGTAGTATTAAAAATGCACTGTATTACAGTAGTTTAAAAAACGAGGGTGATTGGGATTTTTTATATGCTACCGGTAAGTACCATTACACATTGGTAGGCGGCACTAATGTTGGTAAAGAAGATGTTTATATTATTGATTTTATACCCAGAGGTGGAGGTGAGTTCTTGGGTAGGATGTATGTTTCCGTAGATTCGTATGCACTTATCCGGGCCGATTATGAATACGCAGAAGATAAAACAGGTACAGATGTTCAGGTTATGGGAATTGGATATCATGAGGATTATTTTAGTGGTTCCATATTATTTGAAAAAGTCGACTCTACCTACCAATTAAAATATTGTGCAAAGCAAGAAGGGCAGAGATTTAATATTGATCGCTCTTTTGGTATTGTTAAAAAGAAAGAGCGTTTTTTATGGGACAAGACCATGAAAGAGGTTAAAATTGGTTTGGATATGGAAATGACCTCCAATGAATCTTTTGAGATTATGGTCATGAATCAAAAATTAATTTCTCAGAATAAGTATACCCAGTTTACGCCTAAAAAGTATCACTCAGTTTTATACGTTGATCAGTTTGATGAGAACCTGTGGAAAGGGTATTCTATAATTGAACCGACTAAGAAAATGCGGGAGTATAAAAAAAGGGAAGAATAAGGGCTGTGAAAATACTTCCAGCGGGAATAAACTTTGCGAAACAGTGGTTTATATAAAGCAAAGACGAGATGTTATGTTGAGCGTAAATTGTATCCTCTATATAAATCAACGGCCTCAATTACCGATAAGGCTTTGAGTAAAAATATATCCTGTTAAATCATGTTTTAGAAAAACAGTCACGATCCACTATTTGTAGATATAAACCAATGAATCTGTAATTATTCTATTTTAGGTAAATCCATTATCCCTCTAATAAATAATTTATGCTCTGGGGTTTTACCATTGGTAGTCACTACGAGCCCATGAAATTGTAGCCCTTTACGATGAGTAGTATTGAATTGCACCTTAATCTCAGCACTTTCGCCAGGTACTATAGGGTCAAAAGAGTACACGGCCATTACACAGTCGCAATCACTGCTAACATCTGTAACATATAATGGTTTTTCACCGGTATTTGTAAATTTAAATACGGTTTCTACTTCTGTGTGTATAGGTAATACGCCAAAATTATGGGTGGTATTTTCAAAAACAAGTATGGCATTTGAATCGCCTGGTAATGTTTGTTCTACCCAAATAATTTCTACTTTTCTAGCTTTTGATGCTCCTGAACTATACACGGATTTTCGCTTGCTTTTTAAATCATCGCTAACTTTACCAATAGAGAAAAATTCGCCAAATGGTATTTGTCTAAATTTCAATAAACCACTATCTATTGCTGGTTTTAATGCACCACTCATCCAGGTATGTAAATAGTTTTCAATCGAATTTATACGTCTTAAAGCCAAGTTATCGTTGTAATCAGCATCTCCCAGAGGGCTAGTAAATCCTTTCACACCTAATTGAAGCTTATATCCTTTATCTAAGTACTTGACCAGAGAGTCAGCTAGCATGTTGAGTTTGATAAAGCCAACTTCTACTTCTTCTATAAAGAAGGAATCAATTTCTGCTCGTTTTGGAGCCTGTTGTAAAAACATAGACTTACGGTTCATGTAAGATTCAAAAGTCTGTTCGTACGTAGTTGTCGTAATTGTTTGCCTAGAGTTAGAGTTGGGTTTGTCGTTATCAAAATACAATGCCAAGGGTAAAAATTGGACCGCTTGTAATCGTACTTCTAAGTCTTCCTCTACTGGAATCTCTTGAATTACGGAATCCACTTTAGTGGTATCTGTAGGTCCAAAAAAATAAATATCGTTACAACAAGACTCTCCTTTCATAGAATAACCATCGGGTCTATTTGATACAAAAGCCCCTTTTTCAGCATTATCCGAATACGTATAATACAGGTCGTTGACTGAAGAGTTTATGGGTTTTCCAACATTGGATGGTTCTTCGAATTTTCCCGGTAAACCATTGGCTTTGAAAATGTCAAAGCCGCCAAAACCAGCATGATATGTACTACTAAAATACAAATGGCTTGAGCGGGTATTATAGAAAGGTGAAATTTCATCGCCTTTCGTGTTTATTTTTCGGCCTCCATTTTTTGGTCGCCCATATTTTGTTCCGTTATTTTTTATTTCGACAGACCAAATGTCCATTTTACCTCGAGTTCGAGATCTGTTTGAAGAGAACAATAAATACGTTTTTCCATTCGAAAATGTTGCTACGGTTGGATGGGTGTTTACTTTGTTTTCTTCGTTGATATTGGGGCCTAGTTTAACTGCGTTTTCCCAATGATCTTCGTGCCAATTGGAAACATAAATGTGGGTTCCTTTTGCAGTAGATCGGGTGAAATATAATTGGCTGCCATCAGGGGTTAGCGCAGGATTTGCATTATTCATCAATGAATCGTTAATGACGGGGCCTAAAGCGGTTGTTTTCCATCCGTTTTCAGTCAATTCTGATTCATAAATAAAAGCTTTAAACTGGTCGGAACTTACGTTGATTCTTTTGGTTTCTGCGGAATCAAACCGCAAGGAAGAAAAGAGCATTTGACTATCATTAAGAATTTGAGGACTAAACTCAGCATCAAAGCTATTTAAGTCAAAAGGAGGATGATCTAGTTCTACCGGACTCTTCATTTTTTGCCATGACTGGGCAAATAAGCAAGCGTTTATTTCATTCTTTGCCCGTCTATAAAAGAGGTTGCTTTTGTCTTTGCAAACGTCTCTATAGAAATTAAAATAGACGCTAGCTTCTTCATATTTTTCTTGGCGCTTGAGCATGTCTGCTCGATAAAAAACCGCTTCTGGATACGTTACTTTTTCATCCTTCTCCATTAAATCTTTAAAAGCTATTCCGGCCTTTTTATACTCATTAGACAATCGTTCAGAATTGGCATAATACCAAATTAACTCCATATTGATTGAGTCATTTTGTAGTGCAAGATCAAAATAATAAGCGGCTCCGTAATAGTCTCTTTCAGTATAGGCTTTAAAACCATATCGAGACCAGTCTTGTGTAAAGCCGGTATTAAAAAAACCAATGATCACCAAAAGGGTGATTAAATAGTTTTTTAAATTCTGACGGTGCGTAATTATGTTTGGTGTATGTGTCAATATGAAATATTATAAATAGTCAGGACAGGTTTTGTAAAACTGCCTTACCGGCAAAGACTCTTTGAAAATATAAATAAGGCTGACTTCGAAGCCTCCTTTGTATCTGGAGGCGACTTGTAAAGATGAATAGTTGATATCATACGATAAACCAACGTTTAATGTATTCCAGTCCATACCCATAGAAATAAAACCCGCATCACCTACCCGAGTCCATAAACCAAGGTAAACTGCTCTGTAATGATGGCTTCTATTGTCTAAAATATACTTCCCATTTATTCCAGGTGTGATTTGTTGGTGAGGACCTTGAAGCATGATTAATAAGCCTGGGATTAAATCCACTTTTTGACTCATCTTAAATTGATAATTAGCATGAATGGAAAGCCTTAAGTCAAGTCGTTTTTCATCGTTCGCATATAAATTCACATTAGGTTGGGTGAGATTATGGATGGCTACGCCTGCTTGCAAAATTTTTCTGTTTTCAAATTTTGTTTCCCAAACAAGCCCAGTACTTAGATTAATGTAACTTTTACCTAATTCAAAATTTTCAATAGTTCCACCGCCACCGTTTTGATCAGTAAAAACAAGGTAGGTAGGGTCAATTTGTTTTCGGGCCCCTCCCAATTGAAATCCTCCTGTTAATTGGTTTTTTTGGGTGGAACCAATTTTTAAAGTGTAGGATCCACTAGCATTTAACTGAAGGGTGCCAAGGTTACCATCTCCCGCTTTATCGTAAAAAAAATCTATGCCTACTCCGAGTCCTTCTTGTTTTAAAAAATTTTGCGCATCACCAGAAAAAGCCACCGTAGAGTAGGGAACCGTTATAGACCCCCATTGGGATCTGAAAATGCCAGCTATTCGATAAGATCCATTAAACTGACCTGTTAGTGCCGGGTTCAAACGTATAGGTGCTTGATTGAATTGTGAGAAATGAATATCTTGTGTTAGCCCTGAAAGAGGAATAACGACTATCAGTAGCCCAATTAAATATAAGGTATGTAGCGATCGTACTTTCATTAACGAATTACGGTAATATTTCCTTTTTTAATAAACGCTCTTCGATCAATACATGTAACAGAAAGGTTATAGACAAAAACAAGGGGGTCTACCTCTTTGCCGTTAAAAGTTCCATCCCAACCTTTGTTGGGGTCAGTGGTTTCAAATACAAGTTCGCCCCATCTATTGTAAATTTTGAGATCAATTTCTTCCACTACTTTTCCAGTAATTAAATAACTGTCATTCGCGCCATCTCCGTTGGGAGAAAAAGCATTTGGAATAAATATATCGGGTTCTCCGCAATTAATTTCATACACATGAATAGTTACCTCACTTGAATAAGAGCAGTTAGTATTATTGGGGTCTGATATGTTTACCGAATAGGTAGTTGTTTGATTCGGGCTAACCTGTGTAGCACTTTGGTTGGGGTTTTCAATACCTGAGATAGGAGTCCAGTTATAATTATATCCACTACCTGGAAAAGCATTAAGAATGGTATGAAAGCCTAAAAGAACAGAGTCGTCTGACGAGGTAGCTTGAACAATGACATCATTTATTAAAGAAACGGCTACTAGAATGGAGTCTATATAGGTGCAGCCACTATCATTTATTGCCGCTAAATAGTAGCTAGTG
>JBLFZF010000126.1:0-8045 GCA_047610145.1 Salibacteraceae bacterium
AATGAACACGGTAAATACCGGTGGAACTGCACCATTAACGTATGCCTGGTCAACCGGAGCAACTACAGCTGCAATATCAGGGTTAATTCCAGGTACATATTCAGTAACCGTAACCGATGCTAACGGATGCAGTGCAACAGGAACTTCAACCATCGCAACAATGTGTTGTAATGTAACAACAGCGGGTTCTATAGGTGGAGCGCAAGCCAACTGTGGATCTTTCAACCCAACGACTATTACGAGTTCAAGTCTACCAACAGGTGGTATTGGAGTCATAGAATACATTTGGTTAAAACGTTTACCAGGTCAAAGTCATTCAATTATATCTGGAGCTACTGGAACAACGTATAACCCAGGTATAATTTCTCAAACTACTGAATATAGAAGATGTTCTAGAACAGTTGGATGTGCCGATTGGGATGGAGAATCTAATTGGATAACCTTGAGTGTTACTGGCGGGGTAACAATAGGTGTTGTTTATGAAAACAATGTTCAATGCAGTGGTGACGGAAACGGAAGCATCAAAGTGGAAGCAACTACTGGTTCAAGTCCATTTAATTACCATTGGTCAAATGGTTCAAGGAACAGGTATGTTTCCAACCTATCTCCAGGAAATTATACCGTGACAATTACAGATGATAATAATTGTTATGGAATACAAGACTTCACGATTACCTCTCCAACTCCTTTAATAGCAAGTTCATCTTCAACTGATGCTTCTTGTTCAGTTAATCCGTGTGGAACTTCTTACAAAACGATTTGGGCGATTGATGACCAAAACTCTAAAGTGTATTACAAAGATTTAGCTCATCCCAATTCAACTATTAAGGAGGAAGGAAATGTATTAGGGTCTAATAATAAAGATTTGGAAGCAATGACAATTGATTCTGATGGCGTTTTATGGATCATAAGTAATTTAGATCACCATGACCCAGAATTATATAAAGTGGACAATCGTGATTTTGATTTCGACCCAAACACAACGGTAGAATTAGAATTCGTAGGAAAGACTAAGGTTGGGAAAAGAAATGCTATATCTGGATTACAGTTTATAAATGGTATTCTATATGGTATATCCGAATTTACTCAAAAGGTGTATACCTTGAATACAAGTACGGGAGAAGCTACTTTTGTTACTAATTTAGATTTGACCGGTTATTGGGATAGACCTAGTTCTTTTAAACCAGAAGCATTAACATTAGCCGCTGATGGTACTATTTATACCACAGATACACATGGTGATGACAGTGAAATATGGAAATTCACCTCATTTCCTTATGGACAATTAGTTCATGTATATACCATGCAAGGATCAGGAAAAGTAGAAGCGTTAGCTGTTCACCCGGATGGAACATTATATGCAGGGGACGATGATCATTGGTATCAAATTAATTTGAATACTAATTCAATGACAATAATTGCTGATTTAGACACGGACATTGAAGGCATGGATTTCTACTTTGAATGTGAACAAACGCAAGTAAATAGTTGTGATGGTTCGGTATCCGCATCTGCTACTGGTGGCATGGCTCCATATACTTATGTTTGGTCAAATGGTGTAACTACAGCAACCGTTAATGACTTGTGTATTGGTAACTATTCAGTGACTATAACGGATGCTAATGGTTGTTCAACGATTTCTCATACGGATATTGATTGTGACTCTAATAGTCCAAATTCAGAAGGGAACAGAGAAGTAAGTTCTGAAAAAACCGTAAGTTCAAAAGTATATCCAAATCCAACTTCAGGGAGATTTACATTGGAGTTAATTACCGCTCAAGCAGGCGAGTATACTGTTTCTGTTTACGATATAACGGGGAATCTTATAGACGTTCTTTACCAGGGTAACCTAGATGAAAATGAACTGAAATATGTGAGTTACGAATCGGGTAATTTAAGTGGAGGTATTTATACTATTGCCATTACCACAGACGGAAATGTAGCTTATGAGAAACTAATTGTGCAATAAGAACTAAAAGAATATTGATGAAAAAGGGGGATTCAAACGAATTCCCTTTTTTTACGCCTTCTATTTTAGTATTAGTAGGTTTTATGGTAAAAAATCAGTTTTAATTTTTGTCGTTAGTTTTATTTGCCAATTTTGTAAACTCTAAATCAATACTAGTAAATGGCTAAAAGTGTTTCCGGAAATGTGTTTGATTTAAAACTCTTAAAAAGAGTTTTAAGTTATGTTAAGCCCTACCAATCTACCTTTAATGGAACAGCTATTCTGGTGCTTTTGCTAGCTATTATAGCCCCGATCAGACCGTTTTTAGTGCAATATGCGGTTGATAATTATATTCTTCAACCCAATGAAGCCATGTTATATAATGTGACCATTTTACTGGTTGCTTTATTAATCGTAGAAGCTGGTTTACAGTTCTTTCAGACCTACTTAGCTAATTGGCTAGGACAATCTGTAGTAAAGGATATTCGGGTGAGTATTTATACCAAGATTAATAATTTCAAACTTCAATACTTTGATAAAACACCTATTGGAACTTTAGTTACCCGGGTTGTTTCTGACATGGAAACTATTTCTGATATATTTTCTCAAGGAATATTAATCATCATTGGAGACCTCCTTAAACTGATAGCCGTTATCGGGTTTATGTTTTGGCAAGATTGGCGTTTAACCTTAATCGTATTGCTTCCCATGCCCATTTTGTTCATTGCAACAAATTGGTTTAAAAATTATATCAAACACGCTTTCCAAGATGTAAGAACCTCGATTTCTAATTTAAACACCTTTGTTCAGGAACACCTTACCGGAATGAACATCGTTCAGATTTTTAATAGAGAAGATCGAGAACTCGAAGCATTTCGACAAATAAACGAAAAACATAAACAAGCGAATATTAGAACTGTTTGGGCAAACTCAGTTTTCTTTCCTATTGTGGAAGTATTAAGTGCTATTTCTTTGGCTTTATTAGTCTGGTGGGGTGCTGGTGATGTTATCTCAGGTACAACTACTTTAGGTACTTTGATGGCTTTTATCATGTATATCAATATGCTCTATCGACCTATTCGTCAATTAGCTGATAAATTTAATACGCTTCAAATGGGTATGGTGGCTAGTGAACGAATTTTTAAAGTGCTGGATACAGATGCATCTATTTCTGATACCGGTGAGTTGACGGCAAATAACTTACAAGGGGTGTTAGAATTTAAAAATTTATGGTTTGCATATACCGATGAGAATTGGATTCTAAAAGGGGTTAGCTTTAAAGTAAATAGCGGACAAACTGTTGCTTTTGTTGGAGCTACAGGTGCTGGTAAAACATCTATTATTAATCTTTTAGGAAGATTCTATGAGTTTCAAAAGGGAGAAATTTTATTGGATGAAAATAATATTCGTGCGTATCAATTATCTGAATTAAGAGAAAATCTAGGGGTAGTTCTTCAAGATGTCTTTTTGTTCTCTGATACCATTCTTAATAATATTTCATTACGGAATCCGCAAATCAAAGAAAGTCAAATTATTGAAGCTTCTAAAATTGTTGGAGCACATGATTTTATTTCAAAATTACCCGGAGGCTATAATTTTAATGTACAAGAGCGAGGAGGGATGCTCTCTTCCGGGCAACGTCAATTAATAGCCTTTATTAGAGCGTATGTGTACAATCCTAAAATTCTAATTTTAGATGAAGCGACCTCTTCTGTAGACTCTGAAACGGAACGTCTGATCCAGAATGCTATTGATATTTTAACGAAAGGTAGAACTTCAATTATTATTGCACACCGACTGGCAACAGTTCAAAAGGCTGATAATATAATAGTTATAGACCAAGGTGAAATTGTTGAACAAGGAAGTCATGATGAATTACTTACTATTAATGGATTTTATCATAATTTATTTGAACTTCAGTTTAGTAAGGGGTAAGTTTACGACTTAAAACAAACATTTATTCTACTACATGAAATATATTTTATCTTCCGTATTTGTATTATTCACTTTTATTGGTTTTAGTCAATTTGTAGACTCCTCAGAGTTAGAATCAATAGCTAAGTCTGAAATGACACATGCCAATAACAGAACTGCAAGAATAGCAGTGCTTTCTGATAGTATTGATGTTATTTATCATGATATTAACTGGACGGTTAATCCGGGTGATGGAATTATCGCTGGTGAAGTTTTTACTCGGTTTATTGTGGGACAGTCAAATATTAATCAATTGTTTTTTGACTTATCAGATGGGTTAACTGTAGATTCGGTAAAGTATCATGGAAATAGTATTCCATTTGCACGACCAGGAAATGCAGTACTTGAAATCAATTTAACTTCCAGTGTTTTGGCTAATATGACGGATTCCGTAAGCGTATTTTATAACGGTACTCCCACAGATGCTTTTGTAACGGATAGTCATGGCTCACAAAATGCACCAGAAGCATGGACCATTTCAGAACCGTATGGAGCAAGAGAATGGTGGCCATGTAAAGACCAACTAAATGATAAAATAGACTCTATGGATATTCATGTTACGACTTCTTTAGGTAATAAGGCAGGTTCATTAGGTTTGCTTACAGGTATCGATACGATTGGAAGTGAGGTAACTTACCATTGGAAACATAGGTTTCCTGTTACTCCTTATTTAGTCTCTATAGCGGTAACAAATTACCTAGAATTCACTAACTACGTTCACATTGGTCAAGACTCTTTTCCAGTGGTTAATTATGTGTATCCAGAAAGCTTTTCTTATGCAGAGTCTCAAGTCAATCGAATTTCTCGTTTTTTTGAATTGTTCGATTCTTTGTTTATACCCTACCCATTTATGGCTGAAAAATACGGCCATTGTGAAACAAGTTTTGGTGGAGGTATGGAGCATCAAACCATGTCAACGATGGGTAGTTTTAGTGATGATTTAATGGCTCATGAATTGGCGCATCAATGGTTTGGTGATTATACCACGTGCGCCAGTTGGGAAGAGCTTTGGTTAAACGAAGGTTTTGCCACATATCTTACCGGATTATCAAGAGAGCGTTATAATTTACCAGCAAGCTGGGATGATTGGAAAAGAGGTAAAATCAATAATATTACTTCTCAATCAGATGGAAGTGTTTTTGTAACAGACACCAACACTTTTTGGAGATTATTTGACTCTCGTTTAACATATGATAAAGGGTCTTATGTATTGCATATGCTGCGTTGGAAGTTGGGTGATAATGCATTTTTTACTGGAGTTCAGAATTATTTAAATGACTCTAAAGTTAAATTCGGGTTTACTAAAAATGAATACTTAATCACTCATCTAGAGGCTACTAGTGGTCAGGATCTCACAGAGTTTTTTGCAGATTGGTTTTATGGCGAAGGATATCCTACGTACCAAATTACCCTTGCGGGAGTTGCTCCAGATTACGCTGTTAGAATTAGTCAAACTACAAGTCACCCTTCGGTAAATTTCTTTGAAATGCCAGTGGAGATAAGGCTTCAAGGATCAGGACTAGATACCTTAATGAGATTTGAAAATACGGAAAACAATCAATGGTTTGACTTCACTTTAAATAAAAATATTGCGGTGGCCAGTTTTGATCCAAATCGTTGGTTAATTATGAGATCTGGAAATGTTATCCTAGGGAATCAAGAAGTTGATGAACAAAAATTAAATCCAATCGTGTTTCCGCAACCAGCTATAAATGAAGTGAATGTATCTAATTTAAATCCGTTATGGAATAGTGATGAAACGAAAGTTTACTCTGTTACAGGAGCCTTAATTGATGTTCCGGTTACCAATACCAATGGTAATTGGAAGCTGGATCTTACGGAACTTCCGATTGGAATATTCTTCTTGGATCACCCAGAATGGAATAAACCTATCCGATTTATTAAATCGTTATAGCTTTAAATAAAAGGGCTCAAATCGGTCAAATACTTCTTGCGAGTAACCAGAAATATCTCCATTAATAATGAGATTACGTTCTTGAACCACTGATTCTGTATTGGAAAGACGAACTAACACTCGTTTAATTGGTTTTGCAGAGGTGCTTTGAGTGAATACAATTTCATTAATGTGAAAATGAAGATCCGTTGCAATGCTTTTGATTTCAGATAGATACCGTGAAGGGTAGATGAACTGAAAACTACCTGTATCTGATAATAAACGTTTTGAATGCTTTAATAATTCAAACAAAGGAAGGGTATCGGTGTGTCGCGTAGTATTCTTTAATTCAGAAGGCGATTTAGTCGCATTTTCAAAAAATGGTGGATTACTAACAATTAAATCAAATTTTTGGTTGCTCTTAAACTCTTGTAAAGTACTTTGTTGAAACTCAAAAATGGTTTCAAATGGAAATTTGCTAGCATTTGCATTAGATAATTCAACTGCTTCTTTAGAAAGATCAATTCCGGTAAAATTACATTTTGGATTTCTTTGCGCTAACATCAGGCTAATAACACCTGATCCACAACCAATTTCTAAAACAGATTGGGCATTTTCTATTATAGCCCAGGTAGCAAGCAGGGCCGCATCTGTCCCAAATTTGAATACGTCCTCGCGATGAGAAATAGTAAACTTTTTAAATTTAAAATCCATTAATCTATCTAATTAAAATTAGGCCTTTCCCGAGTAAGTGAACGTAAGAACTCCCATCCCATGTACTGCCAAAGAAGTATGTATCAAAAACACCGATTACCGTTAAATTAAAGTAGACACAAAATCTTATAATTAATAAAATAGGAATTCGAAAAGCGGTTGTTTTTTTGATATTTTGAATCAAATAAGCAAGAGCAAGACTAAGAAACAGATAAAACTCAATAAAGGGTCTTTTCCCAAAATTACATTCGCCAAAAAATGGAGTGTTCCAAGAAGCGCATAAGTAACTGATCATCAAAAATGAGCCAATAACCAACCACCCTTGATGATTTTTTTTCATTATCATATACCCCCCAGTAAATATGGATGTCAGTATTAATGGAGTATACGTAAATAATCCACCTTGGGGAGAAAACCAAACTTCTAAAAAATAGGGTGTTAATATGTGAGTAAATGCCTGTCCATTATAAGACCAAACAACCCAGTGTCCAAAGACATATTTCCAGTACACCATTTGTGGAATAAAGACCGTAATTAATACAACTATAGCCACCAAAATTTTTTTAATTGTAAATACAGGTAATAATTGTTTGGGCTCATTAGGAAATAATAAGAGTCCAATAAATATGGAAAGGGGAGCGAATAGTGCGTTTGTTGGTCTTACCCAAATAGCAAATGCTAAAGCAATTGTGAAAGTAACGAACGATGAGTTACGGCCTTCTTTTAAGTATATGAGTAAATTATAAGAGAAAATACAGCAAAGCGTAAAAGAGTAGAGGTGACTCATTAAATTTTCATCTATCGTATAATAGAGTAGGTTGGTTCCTAGAAGAATAAGAAATGAAGTTGCCATTGCCGTTTTTTCTGAATAGAATAAAGCTAGAGTTTGTTTAAGATAAAATAGCCCAAGTACTAGATAAAAACTTGAGCCTAAACTGACCCAGACCAAGTAATATTTAGAAAATGGGGTCTGTTCTAATGAGAAAATGGAATCCACAATGAAACCTAAACCATAAAAGGGTAATTGTAAAATGGCAATTCCCGAAGTGAACTTTGTGATCGTTTTATTTTCAATGGAGTCTAAATAGAAACCATTGCCCGTTCTTTGGCCTTTATCCTTTGGAAACTGACTGGCCTCAAAACCATAATAAAATGCTGCGGGTAGATACATAAAATAACGAGCCTTATCCGAGCAAATTTCGCAATCAAATTTGGTTACTACGTTCTGACGTAGATTGGTAAGTAGTACCGTTAATACAAATAGCCAGAAATACATCGATTTAGACCGGATGACCCATTCCCAAATGACCGAAATATTACGCATAAAATATCCAACTAATTTTGGTGAAAATAATTCAAAAAGAGGAGGATGAAAATGTAAAGAGGAAATAGTTATTCCAAATAAAATTCGATTAGCCCTTCGGGAGCTTCTAGTTTAAGAATTTTATTTTCGCGATCAATTTCTTGAATGAAGTTACCGAGAATAGGTACCATTATTTCTTTACCACTAGGGTG
>JBLFZF010000127.1:0-7933 GCA_047610145.1 Salibacteraceae bacterium
TTTACGGGGATCCCCACTATAAATACATTAGAAGTATTTGGAGATTCTTTATACGTAGGAGGGGGGTTTGATTCTATTTCAAGTCAAGAAAGAAAAAACGTATGTGCCTTTAATTTGGCTACGGATAGTCTAACCTCTTGGGCACCCAAACCAAACGGGAGAGTTTTTGATTTCCATAAAGAAGGGAATGAATTAGTGATTTCAGGTTCATTCAATAGCATTAGTGGTATTACTGCTAATAGCGTTGCAAAAATTGATATCCATACCGCAGTAATTACCCCAATTAACCTAGATTTTACCGGTGTGGTTTATGGTATTACTCAATTAAAAAACAAATGGTTGGTTTCTACGAGTATTGACTCCTATGTGGGAAATAGGCGTAATGGATTAGCCGCATTAGATTTAAATACGCGTAGGATCACCAACTGGGATCCAAAACTAAATGGTGAAAATGTTTTTAATATGACCCAACTAGACTCAACAATTTTTGTTAAAGGATCGTTTGATAGTGTAGGGAATGTTAGTAGAGAAACAATTGCTCAAATAAGTTTAAATAGTGGTTTGGCTACAAATTGGGATGTGGACTGGACCGTTGCACAAAGTAACCCGTATCGATCGATTAATAATATTTGGGTACATGACTCTTTGATTTATTTATCTGGTGGTTTTGATACAATCAATGGGTTACCCAGAAATGGCCTTGCGGCATTTAGTATAAATACTGGTTCTTTAAGCCCGACTTCAATAAACCTGGATAGTCCAATTTACGGGGGAGAAATATTGAATAATACACTATACTTTTATGGTTTCTTCAATACTGTAAATGGAATTAGCCGAAAAAATGCGGCAGCCATAAACCTTTTAAATGGAACAATAACGCCATGGAACCCAGATCCTAGTGACCGAATTTACGCTTTGGGTATTAAAGACGCAAGCGTAATACTTGCGGGTAGTTTTGAAGACCTAGGCGGAGTTGCTCGTAAAAGGTTAGCCGCAGTAGATACCACTCTAGGAAATCCCAATTCTTGGAACCCTCATCCTAATAATTCCTGTTTAAATTACTTTAATCTGGGAAATATGTCATTAATTACTGGGGTGTTTAATAGTATAGGTCAAACCAAAAGAAAAAATCTTGCAGCCGTAGATTTAACTACAAATGAACTATTGGATTGGAACCCAAATACCAACAACTTTGTCACTTCCTTAGAAATTATTGATTCCAATCTATATGTTGGTGGTCACTTCGATAGCATTGATTATTCAGCTAGAAGTGGGTTAGCTGCTTTTAGCCTTGATTCAGGAAACTTAAATAACACAAGTTTTGGTAACCTAGGAGACATAAATTGTTTAGGTCATTCTAAAGGTTACTTGTATTATGGGGGAGATTTAAATACTTGGGAAACCGGAGTTGATAGAATTAATATTACCAATTCATCAACTGTATCGTGGAACGCATATTTATCCACTAATGCCGAGGTTTCTTCAATAGGTTTTGATACCAACACGGTTTATGTTGGAGGTTTGTTTACAAAATCATTCCCTACAAGAACCAACATAGCTGCCTTTAGTACTCTTGATGCAACAAATCAACCTATGAATGCGGCTCCAAACGGAGCAGTTAAGAGTATTGCGGTTGGTGATAATGAACTATTTATTGCGGGTGACTTTACAATGATTGGGACATCAGTGTTTACCAATTTTGCAAAACTTGTTAAATCCACAGGCTCAGCATTTTCGTCTTATAATAGTTATGTCCCTAATTTTTATGGGAGTAATCCCAAATCGGTAATGTTGAAAGGTGATACCCTTTTTTATGGAGGATCCCAAAAAACAACAAAAGTGAATAAAAGTAATGGAACTATTTATGGAGATTTTTTAAACTCTCCAGACGAAGTTCTTACAATGATGACAGCATCAGATTCTTTGTTTTTATGTGGTGAAAACCTTTCCAATGCTGATGATAAACCCGGAGTCGAAGTATGGGAGAATTGTCAACCTACATTTTATACGGATATTCAATTCTCTTGTACTGAATATACATGGATTAATGGCGTAACCTACAATCAATCCAATTTCACAGATTCGGTAATAGTTCCTAATTATTGGGGATGTGATAGTATCGTAAAGTTAAACTTGACTATTGATTCTTCTAGATGTGTTTATGTTATAGATTCTGTTCTAACATGTGTTAGAGCATATACATGGGATGATGGGGTTACCTATTATGACTCTGGTTATGTTGGGCAACAATTACTTTGGCGAGATGGATTTCAGGATAGTGTGGTTAGTTTATATATTGGATGGGAAACCTCTAACATGGCATTTAGTACTGATACGGTAATTTCTTGTGACTTAAATTACTTATGGTTCGATGGTCAAACTTATACTGCAGGTGGCAATGTGGGTTATATGAGCTATTCGCTATCAAATGGATGCGATAGTATAGTTAAGCTTGACCTAACACTAGACTCCTCGAACCTTGTGATGGTTTACGATACCAATTTCTTTTGCGATAGTTTACTTTGGCTTGATGGGAATACATATTACGCTAATAACAATACAGCCCAGCAAATAAGCTCAAATAATTCGGGATGTGATACTTTAAAAACCTTATTTGCTTTTCAACGATACCCCACAACGGGTATTGATACTGTAAATGCTTGTAATTATTATGCTTGGCTTGATGGAAATATCTATGTGTCAAATAACAATACTGCTACTCATACATTAACGACAGCATATGGATGCGATAGTGTGGTTACCTTGAATTTAACAATGGGATATCCGTCCTCTGGGGTAGACACACAAATGGTATGTGATTCGTTAATTTGGCTAGATGGGAATACCTATTATTCAAATAATACCACAGCAACTTATGCTTTACAAGGCGGCAACGCAGCAGGGTGCGACTCCATAGTTACCTTACATCTTACCATCTTAAATTCTCCTATTACGGTTGTTTCAGAAACTGCTTGTGATTCGTTTGCATGGAATGGAGTTACTTACTATTCAAGTATTTATACACCAACTGATACTTTAATCAATGTAGCGGGTTGTGATAGTGTGTTAAACTTAAACTTAACCATTGGTTATTCAAGTATTGATACGGATACAATAACGGCCTGTGATAGCTACACTTGGGTAAATGGGATTACCTATTATGCGAATAATACTACGGCTGTAGACACGTTAATAACTGCTGTAGGATGTGATAGTATTGTTTATCTAGATTTAACCATTTTAAAAATTGATTCTACCGTTATTCAAAGTTCGGATACTTTAAAAGCGGTGGCGTCAGGTTTAAGTTATCAGTGGATTGAATGTGCTAGTAATACCGTGATTAATGGAGCTATTTCTCAAGAGTATGTACCAAGTGTAACTGGTAATTATAAGGTAGAAATAACCAATTTAATTTGTACAGATACATCAGCCTGTTTTCAAGTCAACTTGTGCGCTAATCAATCAAGTTACACTTTTACAGATAACGGTTCTGGTGATTTTTATTTTACAGATAATTCGATAGGGATATACACCCAAGTTCATTGGTCGTTTGGGGACGGAGCTACCTCAACAGGTGTAAACCCAAATCATATATACCAAGCAAACGGGAATTATGTGGTGGTGTTAACTATTAATGATTCTAATGCAAGTGCCCAGTGCGTGAGTTATTTTATGGACACTATAAATGTTCTCGGAGTAGGTACGCCAGTAATTTGTCAGGCAGGATTCTCTGTTTATTACGACTCGGTTAATGCCACCGTAAACGTGGCAAACAGTTCCGTTGGAAGTAACTTAACTTATTTGTGGGATTTTGGTGATGGAACAAGTTCTAGTTTGCAATTTCCTTCACATAGCTATGCTACCAATGGGCCATTCAATTTATGTTTAACCATTGATGATGGTAACGGATGTACCGATACGTATTGTGACTCAATTTCTAACCAAGGTGTTTGGTTTAGAGCTTCCGGTTTTGATTTAATTGTGGAAGGAGCAGAGCCCGTTTCTGCTAGTGAAATGAATCTATCCAATAACATCAATATCTACCCCAATCCAGTACACGATCAGGTAAATATTGAAATTACCAATTGGCCAACTAATGAAGTGGAAATTGTAGTAAGAGATATGGTTGGAATGAAAGTATTTACTCAATCAGTAGAACCTATTTCAAATAGCGAAACCATTACCATAAACACATCAAAATGGGCTAAAGGGACTTACTTTATTGAAGTAAGTGATGAGGTGAATAGAGTGACTGAGAAAATTGTGGTTCAGTAACAATTAGAATTGCACGGAATCATAGAATCCTATTACCTTAGCCACTTGAAAAAGTGGCTATTTTTTTTGTTGAGTTTTTTGTTGTTCGAGTCTTTAATGGCGCAAAAAATTACGTATCCCGAAAACTGGAGAACTGACTCTTTAAGCAAGAAACGCGTAAAAACAGTCGCTATTTCTTCAGGTGCTTTTTATGCGTTAACCATGGGCGCCCTTTACACCAGCTGGTACAGTCAGTATAATACCGGTGAATTTCACACTTTTGATGACAATGGAGAATGGGAAGGTGTTGATAAAATGGGGCATGCCTTAACGGCTTATCAACTTTCGCATTACGGCAGAGAAGCTTTGTGGTGGTCAGGGATGAACAATACCCAATCTACCTTGTATGGAGCAGGTTACGCCATGTTATATCAAACTACCATTGAAGTTATGGATGGCTATTCAGAGGGTTGGGGCTTCTCTTGGGGCGATATGGCAGCCAATACATTTGGAGCGGGTTTATATGCCGCGCAGCAACTTACATGGAGAGAACAACGGTTATCTATAAAATTTTCTTACCGTCCGACTGATTATGCGCAATACCGACCTAATTTACTAGGCAGTTCATGGAACGAACGTATGCTGAAAGATTATAACGGTCAAACGTATTGGTTATCGGGTAATGTGGCTAGCTTCTTAAAAAAAGATTCCAAGTTTCCGAAATGGATTAATGTAGCCGGTGGCTATGGAGGTGGGGGTATGCTAGGAGGGCATCGTAACCCAAGTGAAGTAGATGGAGTTCCAGTACCATACTTTGAGCGTTACAAACAATTTTACTTCTCGTTAGATGTCGATTTTACCCGGATCCCAACACGTTCTAAATTATTGAAAACCGTGTTTATTGCCTTAAGCTTCGTGAAAATTCCGTTTCCTACCCTTGAGTTTAATACCAAAGGAGAAACCATTTTCCACCCTATTTATTTTTAAAATAATCAAGGGTCATTGATAGTCTGAAGTTTTTTAAAACGCTGGATATAAATAAATTCGATATTATCAGCGGAAAACCCGTTTATAAATCGGGTAAAAGTTGGGATGACTTCTTTGGTACAGAAAAGACTATTTTTATAAACGCTTTGTTTCAGAATACCGCAAAGACAGTGTAAATATACTTAAGTTATTTGGGGAGTATTCAGATGACTTGAAACACCTCATGAATCAACCTGAAAACTATAGTAGAGAAAAAATCATATATACGAACTTCAAAAAAGTGGGATTACCATTAATTCAACAAGGCGAAAAAGTCTATGCCAATTATGGGTGTTTTCACATCCATCAGGAAAGAATAAATGGGGCGAAACCTCTAGCCAAATGGATAAATGACAGTGGTCATATAAAGCTAGTTTCTATAGTTGGAATGCGTACAAATTCGGAATGTTTAAAACACAGAAAATATAAATCGGAGGGGCCGATACTCATACGCGAAACGAAATTTAGAAAAGCTTCGTATAAAGGGTATAAAACTTTCAAAACGTATGATGGCGATTATTTATTTGAAAAAATAAATGGAATATCAAAATTGAAAAAAATAAATGGAGGGAGTGAATGTATGCTTTTCAAATTAAATGGAGATAAAGCGTCACTGTGGCGTACCATGTGGTTTGCAGACTTTAAGCGGGGTGGAAAAAAATGGAAAGTTGAAAAAGAGGCAGGCACCACAGACTATTTTCAATATGTGATTTTAATTAAAAATTCTAAACCAAATATTCCGTTAGAAGAATAAAACAATCCGTTAACAAAACCTATATTTATTGCGGAGTTTGGCCGCTTAATTGAACGTTAGGGATTCTATTAAAAATCAAGAATGAACAGAACATGCTGTATTATAAAGGATAGTTAATGGCCACAAACTTTTGGGGCTGAATAAAAAAATCAACATTACTTTTTTGAGCTACGGGTGCATCATTTGTATCCGAACTAAGCATAAGGCTGCCAGTAATATACATGAAGATGGAGAAATTAATACTATCAGATATTTTTAAAGACATTTCTTTTTCACCAAAAGAAATTACTCAGATGGAAAGCAAATTTGAACAACGCACTTTAAAAAAAGGAGACATACTCTTAAAAGCAAGTAATACCGTGAATCATCAATACTTTATAAGGAGTGGATGTTTAAGAACTTATTATGTCGACAGTTCTGGGAAAGAGCATATTATACAGTTTGCAATTAAAAATTGGTGGATAAGCGATTACACCGCTTTTTTTACAAGTGGTAAAGCGATAATGACTATTGACTGCATTCAAGACGCCTCTGTATATAGAATATCCAAAGAAGGTATGGAAAGCTTGTATATCGAAATCCCTCGATTAGAAACGTTCTTTAGAAAGAAAATGGAAGGAGCTTTCGCTGGGTTTCAAAAAAGAATAATTGGAAACTTGTCGCAATCCACAACAGAAAAATATATTTCATTTATACGTACTTATCCTCACATTGAGCAGAGTGTGAAAAACTACCATATAGCTTCTTATTTGGGTGTTACCACAGAAACATTAAGTAGGGTTAGAAAAGAAATAGTTCAAAAGTAATTTCTTACGATACATCAATTTTTATGCGAATAATTTAGCTCAACTTTGTGAGGTGATTAAATCATTAAAAAAGAAAAATATGACTAAAATTAGTATAGCCCTATCTCTAGTATTGGGACTGGTATCCTGCGGGAATGTGGAGAAAAAACAAGGCTCAGAAGTAACCGTAGATGAAGTGGTAACAGAAGCAGTGGCGTCTCCCAAAAAAGTACTTTTTGTACTTACCAGCCATGATGAGTTGGGGGACACAGGTGAGAAAACTGGATTTTGGATTGAGGAATTTGCAACTCCATATTACTATATGGTAGATAATGATGTAGAAATTACCATTGCATCTCCAATGGGTGGTCAGCCACCAATTGATCCGAAAAGTGCCTTGGTAGATTATGCGACTGAGTCTACTAAAAGATTCAATGGCGATAAAGAAACGCAAGCCAAATTGGCAAAATCTGTGAAACTGGAAACAGTAAACGAGGCTGACTATGATGCGGTGTTTTATCCTGGTGGGCATGGTCCACTTTGGGATTTGGCAGAAGATAAACATTCGATTGCCTTAATTGAAGCCTTTTACAGCAATAACAAGCCTGTAGCTGCAGTATGTCATGCTCCAGGAGTTTTTAAAAACACAAAGAACGCAGACGGAAGCTCTCTTGTAAATGGAAAAAAAGTCACTGGTTTTACGAATACTGAGGAAGCAGCTGTTCAATTAACGGATGTTGTTCCATTCTTGGTAGAAAACATGTTGGTAGAAAATGGCGGAATCTATTCTAAAGGACCCGATTGGGGACCTTATGCGGTGGAAGATGGTTTGCTCATTACGGGACAAAACCCTTCCTCTTCGGAGTTGGTTGCGAATTTATTATTGAAAAAAATAATGAAGTAAGCTACGCCCAACAAAGTATAAAAGCA
This sequence comes from Salibacteraceae bacterium, assembly GCA_047610145.1. Classification (GTDB taxonomy): domain Bacteria; phylum Bacteroidota; class Bacteroidia; order Flavobacteriales_G; family Salibacteraceae; genus CAJXZP01. Next base: position 7,750 of record JBLFZF010000127.1, read on the forward strand.
AAAACGGTTTGGGTATATACTCAAACCGTTTTTGCCTATTAATGGAGAACCCTAGATTATTTAGCATGTAAGGAATATTTAATCAAAAAAGAAAAAGCTCCTCTTAAAACGGTAGTCGGTTGGGGTAAAAGTGCAGTAGAAATAGGAATAGGACAGGCCATTAATTTAAAATCAGAATTATTTA
>JBLFZF010000128.1:0-7822 GCA_047610145.1 Salibacteraceae bacterium
TTAATGCCGTTATAAATAATCCAATAATAATTTTTTTCATGTGTTGATGATTTGGGTTTTAAAATGTAGATCTGAGGGTTTAATGCGCTTTAAGCGCCTTTATTTATACATGGAGATCTACTCTTGGGGGGATAGCCCAGTTTTCTTTGATTTAAATACTGCTTAGGTGTTAAATCAGTATGTTTTTTAAAGATCGGGTTTAACGAAGCTTTCGAATTAAACCCGCTATCTAAGCCTGAAGTAAGAATAGTGAGTTTATCGTTTTCGGGGAGATCCAATAACTTCTTCAAATCCTAGATCCGCACTTTTACGGTACACGCACAATAATTTACACCCACTAAAAAGTGATTTTTTTAGGACATGATAAATGAAGGAGTATCAAATTGAATTTGACTTCCCCCTGCAATTTACGCCACTGAATAGTTTTCTGCTCGTAAATTACACCTGTCTATTTTTTTGCTATTCTTCCTTTCTTGCTTCTCTCAGGGCTAGTCCAAACCCAATACCAAAAAGCACGGTTATTAACCCTGCAAAATGTGGAATAAAATCAGTCATCTTTTTTTGTATTAATAAGTTTAAGATAAATACCAAAGGCTAAAATAGATGGAACCCATAATCCAATAAAAGTCCCGTCTTGCTTAAACCCTTGAAAATAAAGTGTTTCCGAAAACACTAATGATAAAAGTGCAGCTACACAAAGAAATTTGTCTGCTACTGTAAAATTTTTAAACATACCGTTTTAAGTTTTGTTAAATTTATTATCTATTCAAATATATAAAATTTACCTGTACTGTTTTGACTTTTTGCATTTTTGTTAAACAAAACTACTACGAAAAAAAAATAAATAGAATCCCACCGGATCCACAAAGAATGTTTGAATGTTACCTGTTTAAACGGAAGAAAATGGAAATTCACCTAAAGCAGTGTAAGAATCGAAGAAAACTACCTTATCCCTTTTCAAGAAACAGAGAGTAAAAAAAGTTGGCTAAAAGGATACACAAAAAGAGAATATGTATTGCCTATATAGTGTTGCGAACGCTTGACGGGGTAAAAAACCCAATCTATTTATAAACTGCAGCTAGTCATATAAAGCACTATTTGCAATTTATTGGCATCGACATACTTAACAATATGGGTGTTTAAGGTCAATAAAACCTTGTTCTAGCAAATGCTCCCATGAATCTATGTCATTCGATTTATTAGGATTTCAATCTATTCAAATGTTTACTCTCACGCTGTTTTAGTGGGTGGCAATTACCCACTGCTGCCACATTACTTTGGGCACTGCCTATCGTTTAATAATCTGCTGATAATGCACTTGAAAGTCATTTAGTTTTAAAGCGACAAAGTAAATACCTGCCGGTAGATTAGGATCTGGTCTCCAAATCACTTTGTATTTCTCTGGCTGTAAAATTTGCTCGTTTAATAACGCTACTTGTACGCCTTGCATATCAAATATTTGAATGCTGACTTTATTAGGTTGAAATACTCCGTAACTGATTTCTACTTCCTCGGTAAATGGATTGGGAGATGCGGAATAAATAATTCCTTTATCTAAATGACCATCTGCAACTCCAAGAACTCCATCTCCATCTACTGCAATATCCCACGTACCCTCATATTTTCCTTGGGCGTTAAGGGTAATTGGAATAATTCTATGGGTCGCATCAAACGTTCCTGTGCTAATAGAAGCAGCGGCATCGGCAGGAATATCTGTATCCCCCTCAAAATAAAGCTGCGTTACAATTGTAGGGAATCCGGGGGGCGTTATTTTAAAATGGATATGACTAGGTCTGTAAAGTGAGCCATTCAAATACTTACCCGGCAAAATAGTTTCAAAGGTGTAAAAACCTTGCACATTAGTTGACGTAATTCCGCGCAAATTAAATCCACTATTGTCGTAAGCACCTGCATCGTTTGCCTGCCACATATCCAATACTGTATCTGGAATTACCGAGGTACAATCCAACGTTTGTACTCTTCCACTTAATATTAATCGGGTACCTGCCTCCGTAATTGAAGCGAATTGATTATTGCTAATAACGGGAGCATTCGCAGTATAAAAAGGGCCTTGTCCATAATAATCTAACGTGGTCGGATTACATGATTCTGGGCTTTCCGCGTTTTCAATGACAGCCGATTTTCCTAAATTAGGCAACAAACCCAATGTTAAACTGGCGATTGCTGTATTTCGCATGAATTGTCTACGCGATTTCTTTTCGTTTTCCTCCGACATACTGATGTATTTTAAGACTACTCGAACAAACTACTTTACCCTACATAAATACATGGTCTTTTATAGTGCTCGTTACTTTTATGAAGCTGCCTTAAAAGTACGTGATTCAAGTAGCCTTATTATGCCTTCCTGATTTTTTAACCCACTAAATATTTTGATGCCAGAATGCGGGTGTTTTCGGGTTCTATCAAATGAAACACTGATAGGCTTTAAAACCAAACGGGTAAAACACCATGCACTATACTACCGGGGGGAGGTTGATACATGGTGTTTTATTACAAAAAAATACTTTATTTAAATCGATATCGCGTTAACTATTTAGATGAAATCAATGGATATCGTACAATTTACACGAATAGTCTTACCCGGGTTGTTGGCATCAGATAATAGCTCTTTCGCTCTATCTTGCGCTAACCTCAGCTCAATAACTCTATCTTTTGAGCTTTGTTCGTCTGAGTTGAACCGAATATGTTGACTAAAATTTTTACAGTTATGAAATTTGATTTTTTTCTCAAAAAGATCCGTAACAATTTCTGAAGCATCACTCGGAGTGAAGTCTCCTTTTACCAAATCAAAGTTTACGGTAACAACTTCTTCCTTGGTTTCTTCTGTTTCTAATTCTGCTATCATAATATTAACTTTTATTTTAAACAAAAATGAAGTATTTAATTCATAAATTTTTATTTATATTTGATATGGAATATATAAAAAATATTTATGAACTATACAATTCACCAACTCCAAATATTTCTGAAAATAGTAGAGACTCGAAGTATTACAAAGGCTTCTGAAGAACTATTCATGACGCAACCGGCTGTGTCTATACAACAAAAAAACCTTCAAAACCAATTTGAAATTCCGCTCATTGAAGTTATAGGACGTCAAGTATATGTCACTGACTTTGGAAAAGAAGTGGCTATTCTAGCGGAACGAGTGATCCAAGAACTGGAAAGCATCAACTATAAAACACAAGCATTTCAAGGCATTTTAGCCGGTAAACTTAGTATTTCATCTGCTTCTACAGGAAAGTATGTGGCTCCATACTTTATTAGCGGTTTTTTAGAGAAACACCCCGGAATTGATCTAATGCTAGATGTAACGAATAAAAGCCGTGTCATTGAGAGTTTAAAGAATAATGAAATCGATTTTGTTCTAGTCTCTGTTTTACCAGATAAATTAGATATCGACTATGAAGTGTTATTAGAAAACAAATTATATTTAATGGGAAATGAATCCACCAGAAATGAAATTAAACCATTAATTTACAGAGAGTCGGGATCTGCTACCCGTATGGCTATGGAAAACTACTTTGAACTCCATGAAGGGAAACAAAGAAAAAAAATAGAGCTCACCTCTAATGAGGCCGTTAAGCAAGCCGTTATTGCAGGTATTGGACATTCTGTTATGCCATTGATAGGAATGAGAAATGAACTTTTGAACAATGAGATGTATATCCTTCCTGCCACTAAACTACCGATAAAAACGGACTGGCGGTTAGTTTGGTTAAAAGGGAAAAAGCTTTCTCCAGTGAGTCAAGCATTTTTGGAGTACATAAGAGCGGAGAAGCAAAACATTATTGATAAATACTTTTCTTGGTACCTAAATTATTGATTAACAATATAGTAATCCATCACTTTATGTTTGCTTAAAATTCAGTTTCTGAACAAGTTACTTATTAATACCTGATAAAAAAGGGCTATTGAAGCTATTCCTTACCCCTACCCTTTACCCTATCATTTTATAGCTAATTAAAAAAAGCATACAGAAAAAAAAGCAACTCCTGTATACTTCTGTATACAAGAGCTACTGCATTTTTTTGATGACTCTAACGAAAGAATTCCGTTACCTCTATTTCAAATTAAAACCATTGAAAATAGGATACGCAGACCTTAAAGTGACGCTAACGCCAAATCGTAATTAGGCTCATCTACTATTTCGGTTACCTGTTCCGTATACACCACTTTACCCGCTGTATTAATCACCACAATACATCTTGAATGCAATCCGGATAAAGGACCATCGGTAATCTCTAAACCATAATCTTTACCAAAAAGACCAGTGTTAAAATCAGAAAGCATCAACACATTTTCAATTCCTTCGGCACCACAAAATCTATTTTGAGCAAAAGGTAAATCTCTTGAAATACACAATACAGTTGTATTGGTTAGGTTTGCAGCTTCTTTATTGAAGTTACGAACGGAAGCGGCACACGTACCAGTATCTACACTAGGGAAAATATTAAGCACTATATTTTTTCCTTTAAAATCGCCTAAACTTTTTACGGATAAATCAGACGCTACCAAGTTGAATTTCTCCGCTAAGCTACCCACCTCAGGTAATGTTCCTAGGGTGTGTATTGGATTTCCTTTTAATGTGATTTTTGCCATTTTATATTTTTTTATTAATTATTACTCATACTATTTAAAATTGTAGTTAGTGTTTTACTTCTTACTCCAATTGCTTTCAATTTTACAATCGCCCGTGCGAAGTAAACCCAAAATAGGACAACGCTCATCCACTTTTTGACCTAAGTTTTTTATTTGGTCATCGGTTAGGTCACCAGAAACTAAAGTTTCCATTCGTACTTGTTTAAAACTACCATTAGAATGATCTGACTCTCCCATAAAACCAGAAAGATCTAGGTCTATTTCAACCTTAAAGTCAATTTGCGTAATATTCAAAGAAAGTTCATCAGCCACTACTTGCGCTTGTTCATTTTGACAACCCGCTAAAGAAGCTGCGAAATATTGCATTGGATTGGGACCGCTATTTAATCCGCCTTCTTCTACCGGCTCATCTATTTGAATTTTCCATTCGGTATCTGAAATAGTGACGGAAGTAGGCCATCCTTTTCCTGTAGCCGCTGCTTTAAAAGTTTCTAGATGCGAGTTTTCCATTTTTTTTTTGTTTTTTTATTGTAAACATTATTTTTTTCTTCTACTATCGTTGCTCTTGAAAAACGTTTTATTGCTTTTTAATTGCGCCAGCAAACGTATTCATTTTAATGCGACTAGGAAATTGCTTTTCTACCCATTTCAGTTTAGGTGAAATGTACCGCTGGCAAAACGGTTTTTCGGGATTTTTTAAATAATAATCCTGGTATTGATCAGGTGATGGTTTAAACTCTTTGAAGCGATAAACCTCTGTAATGAGCTCATTATTAAATGCCTCTTGAAAGCTCATCTTAATTTTTACTGCCGCATTATATTGCGTTTGCTCAAACGTATAAATGCCAGATCTGTATTTACCTCTTCGCGCATGAGAAGAAGAACTACTATGCGTATTCAAGTGGATTTCAATCAGTACTCTCAAATCCACTAAATCAGGATCAAAATGAACGATTACCGCTTCTGAAAAGGAGTCATTTTCATTTTCAGAAGCAATCCATCCCTGCACCACATTTTGAACTCCTTTCAGTGATTGAAAAACAGACTCTGTACACCAATGACACCCCCCTCCAAATCCAATTTTTAGTATAGGCATATTAGCTCAATATTCATTTGCATCGCCACACCCACCATCTCGCTCTGGATCAATACCACAAGTAAAACTTTGATATTTGTAATAGGCCTTGAAATGGGTTTGTTTAATATGATTTACTTTTCGCATTAATTCAAGATAAATGGCCGTATTTACCATTTGCCCTTCCTTAAAATTCTCGTGAAAGTTTGGGCATGAAAATGACGCTAGTATTTCACTTTGATTCCTCTCTAATTCTTGCCTAGCCAAACCTATAGCCTCTACTCCATTTATTCCATCTAACACTCCTAGAGAGGCCGACACTAATACTACAGGCTTTTTACCGAGAACTTTTCTATTGGGTATTCTCGCCAACGCATCAAACATTTTTTTAAACGCTTCCTGGTAAGAATCGTTCTTTTCGGGCAAAGAAATAATACATAAACTTGTCTCATCAATTTTGGAGGCAAGTTTTTGTATTTGCGAAGCAGTATCTGGGCTATTATCCATCGCCCAGCTCAACGAATCTGTTTCTACCTTCGTTAAATCAAGTATTTCTATTTTTGATTTATCAAATAAAGAAGCAACATACCTGGCCAAGAGCATCTGAATGGAGTCTGGACTATCACTCCCCACAAAAACCATTATTTTCATAATTACCTTTTGAGCGCTTGTGCACTATTCTTATTTTCATTTCCGCATATACAGGAAAATGCGTATTTATTTTTTTTTACTTACAGAAATGTTCCAAACCGCTCAAAATGACACGTGTACCCGTTCGGGTTTCTTTCCAAATAATCTTGATGTTCTGGCTCTGCTGGCCAAAATGTAGAAAAAGGCTCTAAAGTAGTAACCGCATTCGCTTCCCATCGCCCCGATTTATTGACCATATCCATAACTTCTTCGGCTGTTTTTTGTTCCTCTTCATTCTGAATAAAAATAGTAGATCGGTAACTTGACCCTCTGTCATTTCCTTGTCTATCTACCGTGGTTGGATTGTGAATTCTAAAAAAATAATCTAAAATCTCTTTAAAACTAGTTTTTGCAGCATCATACGTAATTTCTATCCCTTCCGCATGTCCGGGATGATGTCTATACGTGGGACTCTCATTTTCACCCCCTTGGTATCCAACTTCGGTATCTATAATACCTTTCCTATTTCGAAATAAATCTTCCATTCCCCAAAAACAACCACCAGCTATAAATGCTTTTTTATTATGTTCCATTTGATATTCTCTATTTTATGAATCGTATTGATATTGAATTAATACATCGAGTAAAAGCTCTCTTTTAGCGAGAGTCATTAGATATTTCACCTCGGTAGTCCATCTCGAAAGGACCTTAAAAACACTTCATTAATCTGGGTATCCGAAATTCTAATTACCCTATTATTTTCAGTTTACTTGCATTCTAACCGACAAAAACACCCTGTTTTTCACAGAGTAATTTACTTGAAAAAGTAAAGTGCATTCATTTTTTTAAGTCATATATTTTTTCTTATCATCCATTCTACCCAGGAGGTTTTGATGTTGATTAGAGTTCCCTCCATTTTTTAATTTCAACGCTTAACATTTCAAATGTAGGGGTATGGAATGGAATAGCGCCCCTATTAAATAGGCTAAACCGTGGCTTTATTGTTATCCTACCATAAAAAAAACCGACAAAAATGATTCTTCTTTCTGGTTTTTGAACATCCACCTCTTTGCGGTGAAGTTTATATATGGTTAAAATGAACGAATAGCAAAACCACACTATCCCACTACTTTTAGTATTACTAAAAAAGGGCCCGTTTCAAAATTTTGAGATTAAGTAACATCTGTATTACACAAATACATCATTTGAATGTTCAAAACTAGGGCGTATTCATACAGTTAAAAACAGCGCAAACAGTGCTCTAAAAATCGCCCATAACAGCTCTATACAAATGCAATGGGTTTAATTCATCTCTAGATACTAACTACCAAAGGCTATCCTCCTAAAACTATTTCTGGATTAACTCCCCTTAAATTTATTAGAGAGGTGAAATTATTAAAGGCAGAAGAACTATTTAAAAAAACGCTATGCCACCGTAGCTGAGGTTTGTTATACTTTGATATTTGAAAAAGCAAGCTATACTTTACTCGTTTT
>JBLFZF010000129.1:0-7759 GCA_047610145.1 Salibacteraceae bacterium
AATGACGTCTATTAATACCGCGGGTGTTATCCAGTTACACGAACAGAAGATAGAATTTGAAATTAGAGGAAGGTCTAGTGTTGGTGCTGAATACCCTTTAAAATCTCTTGGAGTCACCTTTGAAACACCTGTGAACCCACTAGCATCTTTAGGATTACACCCCAAAAAAATACGACCCGGTCATCATTTAGACTTTCTACGGACCACACGATTAAGAAGTTCTGGAAATGATTTTGGGGTGACTATGATTAAAGACTTGGCATATAGTCGCTTTGCGGTGGAAAACAAGTTAAACTTCGAACTTATGTACGGCTCTCCGGTGCAGGTATTTGTTAATGAAATGTATTATGGTTTAATGAATGTCCGCACCGAAAGTAGTCTTTTAGGAATGGCCTTTTTATTAGATGCGGATACTTCTTTAATGGGAATGTTAAAAGTAAAAGATCACAGTGAAAACTTAAAGTTTGATGAAGGAAACAGACTCGCTTGTGAGGACTTGTTAACAGCCATAGACACCGAGGATGCTGCAGCCATTTGGGATAATGTGGATATCGATAACTATATAGATTACATTATTTATCAAGATTATATTGGGAATGCCGATTGGGCAAACAACATCAAAGCCTTTAATCCGGGGAATGGTAAATTTAGATTTATTCTATACGATGTTGATTTAGCAGGCAATGCGGCTATTATTCCGCTCTTGCCTAAATTAGAGTTTATATCGGCCGACATAGGTAAAATTTACCGCGCTCTTCAAAAAAATGAGGGGTTTGATGATCGGTTAAATCAAAGACAAAAAGCACTCTATCAAAGTTTTTCAGTCCAAGATTTTAATACGATTGTAGATGAGTTAGCTGCGACTATTGAAAATGACATTCCCTATTTAGTGGCCAAATATGAGATGCCTGAAAGCTCCCTTCATTGGAAGTTGGAAATAGAACAATTGAAATTGGACTTTGAAGGTAGAGATCGCTCTATTCGCAAAAAATACGATTTAGAATAAATGATGCGCTTCCTAATTATACTTCTGTTTGTCTGCTCTTTTGGCGGTTTATTGGACGCTCAAGAACTCAATACTACCGAAGTATGGACTTCCTATTCGGTGAAATATGCCGTAAACAAAAAGTGGAAAGTATATGGAGAGGCGCAATACCGATTTAATAATCACTCCGATTTACCCCAGCCATTTTTTTTAGAGTTTGGAGGACGAAAAAAAATAAATAAAGTAAGTTCTATTAAACTCCAATACCGGTATACGTGGGTTAATGGAGAACGAAATACGCAGCGACTGGCTTTAGATGGGCGGTTTAAATGGAAAGTTTTGGATAAAAAAACCGTTCTTCAATATAGAACTAGAGCACAAATAGAACGTGTTGCTTTTAACGGACAAATAACCAGCGATTGGAGGAACAAAATAGGGATAGTGCGTGAATTTTCGAAAAAATTTGACCTGTATCTAGATTATGAGAGTTTTATTCGATTACTAAAACTCAAGAGTTTCCTTCATGTAGATTCCCCTAAATTCAATAAAAACCGATTTACTTTAGGAGGGAAATACACCTTCAAAAAAAATGAGTTTAAAGCCTTTTATCGTTTGGATCAATCCGTAGATTATTCTCAACAGATATCTCATGTTTTCGGTTTTGGCATGGTTCGTAAATTAAAGTAAACATTGTTTTGCAGCGGATTCCCGAGGTATACATTCATGGCCCCGTGTTTTCTTTCATAGGGATGGCGTTGCCATTTTGCCGAAAGGGTACTTTAATGGTGCACTTATTTGATTTTTGTAATTCGTGTACGCGATTCTTCCAATTGCTGAAAAAGCAAAGCTTTGACACCCAAGCCCTTTTTAAAAAGTTTTCTAAATACTTTAACGCCCTATAAATTCAAGAAAATATTCGGTCCAGTAAGGAAGAAGAATATTAGGGCATTTTTCTAACAGAATTGTTTACTAAGCTATTGGATGATGCCATGAACCCCAATGTTAAATTCAATGTGTTAGCCGAATATAAAAACGAAAAAAAAGAGTAAGAAAACTGAAGATGCGATTCTTAAAGATCATGAAGCCATTGGTAATTGAGCTAAAAGGAACCCATACCAAAGAGGTAGAAAAAGTAAGGTAATAAGCATGTAATTTAAAGCCAACCAAACGGGTTGTATATGGAATTTAATGGTACCTAATAATTAAAAATCAGTTCCATTTATAGTCATTGATAAATCTAAAGTCGGTTAGACTGTTTAAAAATGCAAGCAGAGATCTCTTCTCTTCTTCCGATAAATATAAAGGAGTGATTTGTGCATTTTTATTAGGATGTGCATTTCCTCCTTCATTGTAGTGATTAATAACATCTTCTAAGGTTAACAAACTTCCATCATACATATACGGGCCAGTTACACCTATATTACGTAAAGAAGGCACTTTAAACAAAGCTCTATCGGACTCTAAGTTTGTGAAACGCATTCTACCACTATCCGGGTAATTTTGATACAAACCATTGTTTTCGAACGCGTGATTTGTAAAAAGCAAACCAGAATGACAGGAAGTACAATTTGTACGTGCGCTATTAAATAATTTCATTCCTTCTAATTCAGAAGAGTTAAGTGCCATTTCATTACCGTCTAAATAATCATCATAGATACTATTCCCACTGAGAATACTTCGTTCAAAGGTAGCAATTGCACGAGTAATTACGAATGGGTCAGGATTCCTATCGTATGCCGTGTTCGATAATTTAACATACTCTGGAATTGTATTCAATTTTTCACTTAGGTCAACGATGTTACTATTAAACTCATTGTGCTCTTGAATAGGAACCAATACCTGCATTTCTAAAGTAGAAACGCTTCCTTCTCTAATAAAGTAAGGGAAATAGGCCACGTTGGCTAAACTGGGTACGTTTCGATTTCCCGGACGATTATAGATTCCGGGTGTGGTAGATTGATTATCTGCAAATGCAAATTCTGGTTTATGACAAGTAGCGCAACTTATGGAAGAGTCTTTAGATAACACAGGATCAAAAAACAGTTTTTTTCCTAATTCCCATCTTTCGTTTGAAAATGCATTGTCGTTTGGAAAATCAATATCCGGAAACCCTTTTGGGATGACCAGATATTGATTTGTTGATTTATAAGGTTCGGTTTTTGAACAAGACGGCAAGAAAAGGACTGTAAACAGGCCAATTACCGAAAGTGAAAACCAAAACCTTGAATTCATAATTAGAAATTTAAAAAGGATTTGTATAGTCTGAATTGTTCAAGAATGTTTGATCTGTGAACGTTTTTAAAAATGCGACTAAATCTTCTTTCTCCTGCGTATCTAACATTAAACCTGTATTCATGGTGTTTGCCAATGCGGGATCTAAAGTGGGGGAGGCCTTCAATCCACTATTATAGTGATCTACAACTTCCTCCAGAGTAGTGAAACTACCATCATGCATGTAGGGTGTAGTTAATTCAATATTACGTAAAGAGGTCACCTTCATCTTGCCCTTATCTGCAGGATTCATAGTTACTTCTTCTCTACCTATATCAGTAAACACATCGTTTAAACCATTATTCATGTATTCGTTATTCGAAAAGTTAGATGGTGAATGACAATGGGCACAATCCGCACCAGAAGTAGTAGGAAAGAACTCATTGTACTCCGCAAAAAAGAGGACACGACCTCTTTCTTCACTTGCCGTTAGCGAAACATCCCCACGTAAAAATTGATCGTATTTACTGTCTACCGAAACAATGCTATTCATAAATTGTTCCAACGCTAAAGAAATCTTAAGACTTGTAATTTCGGTGCTTCCAAAAGCCCGCTTAAATTGATCTAAATACGTTTGTTCAACGCTAAGTTTACTTACAACATTTTCTAACGTTTCATTCATTTCTAATTCATCCTGAATAGGTAATATAGATTGGTCACGCAATAAATGAGCGCGTCCATCCCAAAAGAATTCATTCGTATTCCATGCCATATTAATTACAGCCATAGCTTGTCGCTTTCCTGGTAAATCTTCTACGCCAATGGATAACCTATTAGTATCTGAAAAAGCATGTTCTTGCCGATGACAAGATGCACAAGCCATTGAGCCATCTCTAGATAGTTTCTTCTCGTAAAACAACATTCTACCAAGTTGAACTCCCTGAACTGTTAGTTTGTTGTCTTCTGCAATATACGGAGGAGGGAAGTCACCCGTATGCATTTCATAAGGAGTTAGGTCATGATTAATTGGCGTCATTTCTTCCGGTTCATCTTTACAAGAAGCCATAGATAGAAGCCCAATAATGACTAATATATTTAATTTCATCTTAATTTTATTGCGAAATAACGACCCTCTTTTGAGTAATGCGATGACCATCAATAAGCACATTCACTAAATACAACCCACCCTTAGGAATAGTAACAAATGAAGGAGTAATATTTGAGATTTGTTTACGTATAACAATTTGCCCAGAGGTATTAAAAATGACAACTTCCATTTTTTCGGTAACATTTTCGTTGAATTTAATATGAACAATACCCGATGATGGATTAGGAAAAAGTTGGATGTCTAAGCTAGATTCAAAATGTTCCACCCCAGTTGGACTGCTCGTAGAAATTGAGAAAACATCCGAATTAAAGTTATCTAAAGCTGTTGCAGAAATTCCAGTTTCTCCATGGGATATTGGACCTGAAGAGACACTAATTCCTTTTAATGCCATTTCATAATCTGCATCAAGATTAATATTGATTTCTGTCCCTGTTTTACTACCCGTTGTGGCTAAGGATACATAGGTATAGTTGGCATCACCTAATGCGTGAATTTCGTATGAGATATTCATATTGTTTCCTGTCTTTCCTTCCATAGCTAAGAACCTATAGCCTGAAGACCATCCCCAATGCATTGATGGTGATTTTGGACCCAACGGATGAGTCGTGCTATTCGCAGCAGGATCTAAGTGGTTGAATGCATTCTCAACCCCAATACCGAATTCTACTCCTTCTAAGTCAGTAATATTTAAATTACCTAAAAATTGATTTACAGGCGATGCAGCATCTACTAAAATCCATAAATTAGGAATCAACGTTTCGGTTCCTCCATCATGTGTTAATTTAATTTCGGCTACATAATACTGCAATCTAGTTACACTGAAATCTTCAGAAAGACTATTTGTAGCCGTGTTGTTAAATGCAAATGGGGTTGAACCCAAGTAGTGGTTAATATTAAAGTATACATCGGTTTGAGCACTTAGCCCTAAACTGAAAAATATTGAAAATAAAAGTATTGCTTTTTTCATTTTATTTGAGTTTTAAATTATTTTTTTGTTAGTAAATCCATTCCACATACAGGACAGGATTCTTCTGTTTTATACGTTTTTTCGCCCTCACACTTCATCGGACAGTAATGTTCTGTAATTCCCTTGGGTTTGTCTTCTCTACAGCTATATTGGCTGACGGATAACAAACTAAAAAAAAGAAACAGTAGTAAAAATTGTTTTTTCATTTATGTATTTTTTCTGAATTTCAACAACTCTACTATATAGAGATGCATTTTCTAGATGGCTAAGAAAAATGGATGATTACATTATAATCATCATACATACAAAGAATATCAAATAAGGAAAGTCTGGTAGACTACGGCAAAGCCCTTTACTCGTATGGGAGGGAGGAAGGCAGTATTAAATGTAGTGACATCCCTAACGGCAATAGGTCTACGTATTATTAAGGGATAGAAGGTAGGATCAATTTCCAGGTTAAGAATTTCTACCTTTTCCTTTTTTACATGATCTTCCATGTGATAGTAGTCAAAAATATTTTGGCAACAAACGGTATGGATCTCATTTTTCTGTGGACAGCGAGAAGTGTCCATTTTCATCCCGCAGGTGAGTTCTACCTTAACAAAACCAACTTCCGATTTTATTTTTTCACCCCCACAAAGATGAGTGGATACCGTAAAACCAAACGAACTTAAGAGCACTAAAGTCCCTAAAAAAGATGATGCTATGGTAGCTATGATTGATTTCAAGTGGTCAATATACAACTATTATCTATGGATAATAAAATGGTTTTGACAACTTTTGAACTATCTCAATTTAATGAATCGTTTGAATAAGGTCTAGTGCTCTACAGAGAGCACTTTATTTAACATAATACTCGTGATGTAAGGAAGCCCGCATTATCCACTACCAGAAATAGCCTATAATTACTGGAATCATAACATAGAATTAACCGTGAGTTTTTTATGGGTAGGTGAAAAAGAAGTTGGATTACTAGGAGGAAAGTTGGCTGTGGAAGAAGTGGAAACCCTTAAAGGGGTAGGAGTTGAGTTAATTACAACCGCATTTTTTTCAGTCATTTAGGTACGCATTTTAGCGTTGTCATAAATAGGGCTAAAACAAAAACTAATTTTGAATACCATAATTTAGCGAACTATTACGCAGTCCTATATAAATTATATGAAAAATATTTTTTTATTACTTTTTGTCTGTCAGTACTTTACAAGCAATGGTCAAGACACCTTTATCAAGGAAATTGATAACGCGAACTATTTTGATCAATCCAGTATCACGGCTACCAATGATAAAGGCTGGCTAATTCTTGCGAAAACTAGTGTAGACCTCATTAAATACAATCAATGCGGAGGATTAGAATGGTCTAAAAGCTTTGATATTACAAATCAAAACTGTTGCATTGGAACGCAAATTGTTCTCGGGCCACTAGATCAAATTTATTTGCTTTCTCGCGAACCTGTTGGACCACAAGACATGGGCTATAGAATAACAGCCTTAACGAATATAGGGGATGTTATTTGGAGTAAGTCTTACGCCCAATCAGGAGTGGATTACTTTCCCTATTCATTAATGATGGATGAAATGGGCGATTTAATAGTTTTTGCTAACATTACCGGCACCGGAACCGGATTTAGTACTCTCACTAAGCTCCACACGAATGGAAACATTAAATGGTCTAAAAAGTATGATAATGGCGGAACCTGGGGCGAAGCTATTATTACCCAAGATACGGGTGTTTTAATGCGTAGAGGAGATGAATTTATTAAAGTGGATAGTGCCGGGGGGGTTGAATGGGCTACACAAATTACTTCAAGTAGCACTTATTATTATAGTGCACCTGTGGAAGTTAGCGATGGGTATATTTTTACTAAGCAAGTACAAGGAGGCCAAGGAACCATCTTTTACAAAATGGATAAACAAGGGAATATGCTTTTTGGAGGAGGACAAAACTATACGCTTTCCGAAACTGCCAATCCTCTTCGAAATGCACCCAATGGAAATTTCGTTACCATTTTCAACACCAATACAACTAGCCCTACAGCAAGTTCACTAGTCATTGAATTTGATAAAGATCTAAACATTGTCAAACAAAACGCCATCAGTTTAAATACAACTAATTGGTACGTAAATGATCTATCGTTTACCAATCAAAATGTGCCTGTAGTCGTTGGTAAGTATGTACAGCCCAACCTGCAGCATATTGTATTTGGAAAATTAGACACGGATTATAAGGTGGGTTGCGATTCCATAATTACACCTACGGCTACTTTTTTTCCAAGTAGCTTTAATTCCCAACCAATGGGTGTGTCTACTAATGCTATTACACCAGTCAATAGGCTAGTTGTTGTTACCAACACCAATCTTACAGATTTGCTATCATGTGGCAATACAGCGGTAAGTGTAGTCACCCTGGCTAACGATACGGTAATTTGCTCAGGTATTGATTTAACTCTTCAAAACCTAAGTTCAAGTTCGTTCACCAATTATTTATGGT
>JBLFZF010000130.1:0-7710 GCA_047610145.1 Salibacteraceae bacterium
AAAAAAGGCCGCTTCACCTACTCTAAAATGGTTGACCTCTTTGGGTAGAGTTCCCATTTCAATCAAAGGCAATGTAATAGAGGTTCCTGCAGAAATAAATTTCAACACCTTGTTAAATTTAGCGGAAATCAACTCTTTGTATAGCGTAAGTTGAAGTAGCTTATCGTAAGAGGGCTCAACGCCATACATGCAACCTAAATTAGAGCCAATACCTATGACATCGATATTTGGAAGGTTAAAAACCTTTTCATAAAACTCCATTATATCTGCTCTGTTTACTCCTTCTCGGAGTTCGCCTAGCTCAATCATAATAATTATTTGATGAATTTTATTGGCTTTTTTAGCCGCATTATTCAAGGCGGTGATTGTGGTAAATGAACTATTCAAAGAGATGTCTGCATATTGAACTATTTCATCGGCATAAATTTTTGCTGGAGGTTTAATATAGATGGTACGCATTTGCGGGTTTACCTCTTTTAGATTTTTCAAACTGGTGAGACGTGAATCTCCTACCGAGTCAATTTGTTCAATGACATCATTGGTAAGCACATGTTTTAAAAACTCTTTATCTCCAGAGAATACCTTTGTAATTAGGCTCCAATGAATATTGTGTTTTGCAAAGTAAGTGCTCAAGAATTTAATGTTATTCTTGATGTTTGTGGTTTGTATGATCAGTTCTGCCATAATTATTTTGTAATTATTCTTGGTATATCTTGAGGTAATCGTGAAAGTAGTTCGTAATTGATGAGGTTACTAAAATCACTAAAAGACGAAACCGTTATTTCATTGCCGTTTTGATTGCCAATGAGTACCACTTCGTCTCCTTTTTTTATTCCATCTACTCCGGTAATGTCTACAGCCAGTATATTCATATTTACTGAGCCAATTACGTCTAACCTAATGCCATTAATTAAAACTTTTCCTTGGTTACTCAATGATCTGCTATAACCGTATGCATAGCCCACAGGTAAGAGAGCAATTCGCTTTGGTGTATTGGTGAAATAGGAGGTTCCATACCCTACGAATTCTCCTGCTTTTACATTTTTTATATCCATTACCCGAGTCTTCCAGCTTATTATTCGTTCTATCGGACTTTCTCCTAATTTCTTTTTGGTGAGGTAATGTACTAATATTTCTTGAGAAGGAAAAAAACCATATTGAAGAATTCCAATTCGGACTAAATCCATTTGTGAATTTGGGTAACGGATGGTTGCAGAAGAACTGGCAAGATGTTTTTTTGCATGAAGCCATTCGTACTTACTTAGTTTATTCTGGTAGCGTTTAAAACGCTTGAACTGGTCTTTTATACGTTTGTAATTAGCAATGTTTTCAGCGCCAGCAAAATGGGTACACACTCCTTTTACTTCTAAATAATGTAGATTAGCTTCTATTTTCTTGAATATGGACGTCATTTCTTTTTGCGGAAACCCGGTTCTATTCATTCCGGTTTCTAGCTCCACATGGATACGCGCTTTTATGCCCATATTTTTAGCAGTTGCAATCGCGGCATCTAGTCGATCTTGTTCGAAAACGTAAAATTCTACTTGATGTTCAATAGCCCAAGTTAATTCTTCATTTTCAATTTGCCCCATAATCATTAAGGTATATTCATGATTTGGCAGCGCTTTGGTAACTTCAAATGCTTCTTGAGCACTAAAAGTACTGAAATGCCGAACGCCAAACTTATGGGCCAGCGGGCAATAATGAGAGATGCCATGACCATAGGCATTTCCTTTGACTACAGAAGAAAATGTAACCTCGTCACCTAAAAAATCATGAATGAAATCGATGTTATTTTTAATAGCTGATTCAGAAAGTTCGATATAGGAAGTTTGAAACACAGTTATAGAATTTTTTGAATAATTTGATAGAACATCTGAACTCCAGTAGGAGTAATTTCATCTGGATAATCGTAATCTGGATTGTGTAAAGCCGGAGTGGAAACACCAGACCCTATACCAAACATAGCGCCTTTATATTTTTGGGTAAATAGCCCAAAATCTTCTCCCCATCTAAAAGGATATGCTCTTTCTGTGAGATTATATTGGTTGTGATTAGCCGCTTCTCTAATATATGTAACGGCTTCTGGGCTATTTATATTGGCGTGAAAGACTTGGGTCCAAGAAATATCTGCTTGTAGATGATGTTTTTTACAAGTGGCATGAAAAAACGCGACAATTTCATTGCTCCGTTCCGCCATTAAATCAGTGTCCCAACTTCTAATCGTAAAATGTACTTCGCCATAACCGGCCGAAATACCATATGCCGTTTCACCCAGAGTAGCGTGTATTGGGGTCATTAAGAAAAAGTTAGGCTCTGCGGGTTTATTATGCGTGATTTTTTCTGCGAATACCAGAATTTCAGAGATAGCCAAACTTGGATTGTAACCTTGTTCCGGTTCTGCAGCATGGGCTGTTTTGCCAGTCATTTTTAAAATGATACTCTTTACATTTCCAGTAAACTCATTTTCTTTGACTACAATTTCATGGGTGGGATAACCGGGTAAATTATGCAACGCAAAAACAAAATCTATATTTTGGGCGTTAAATGAAACATCTCGTAAGACCGCTTCTGCACCCATTCCGTTTTCTTCTGCTGGTTGAAATAGCAAAAGCACTTTTCCTTTGGTAATCGGTTGGTCTGTGAGTAATGATGCTAAACCGAGTAAAATGGTGGTATGCCCGTCATGTCCGCATTTATGAGATATGCCTGGATTTTTGGACGTATGAGCAAAGGTGTTTACTTCTGTGATTGGTAAAGCATCTATATCTCCTCTAATCATTATTGTTGGACCGGGTTGGTCATTTTCAAAAGTGGCTAGCACCCCAGTATTACCAATTTTCCTGGCACTTCCATTACTTTCCTCTCCTAAGAATTTCAGAATACGTTCCTGAGTTTTAAACTCGTGTTCCGAAACTTCGGGATGGGCATGCAACGTTTTTCGAATGTGACGCAGTTTATTTAATAGGACTTCGTTCAGCATCTGGTTTTGTTCGGTATTGGATGATTAAAAATAAAATGGCAGAGATACTTATTCCATAGAAATTGGCATCCAGTCCGAAAGGTAAAGAGAGGTCTGTTATGATTAACGTTAGTGTGGTTGTTCCCCCAAAAATCATGGATACTAGCGCCCCTAGAGAACTTGGTTTTTTGAAAACCAATGTGCCAATAACCGGCACCAATAAACCCGAAACCATAAAGGCGTACGAGTATAACATTAAGTCGAGTACGCTATGCATAACGGTGGCTAATGAAATAGCGACTGCACCAATAACTAAGGTAATGATTTGCGATTTAATGATGGAGTTATCATTTTTTGACGGTTTAAAATATTCCAATACATCGGTCATAAAGTTTCCGCTAGCGGCCATTAAACAACTATCTGCGGTAGACATGATGGCGGAGAAATAGGCGGCCATCATTAATCCCATTAATCCTACCGGAAGAATATTACTCAAGAGTAAGGGAAGACCAAGTTCGGCATCCATAGTAGAGCCGGGGGCAAAACCAAGTTCAGTAAATAAACCTTGTTCAAAGGCTACTCTAGAAAATAAACCAAGTGCAACTCCCATAAAGGCCATAATTGGCCATTCAAACAGGCCGGCAATTCGCCATGCTTTTTTCGCTGTTTCCACATCTTTACAGGCATAGATTCGCTGATAGAGTGTCATTCCAACAAACCAGATGGGTACAATGGTAATTAACCAATTAAAGAGTTGAATGAATTCAATATTTCCTAAAGAAAGGAATTCTGGAGGAACATACGTTTGCAAGGCTTCCCAACCACCAATGTGATAATAGCCAAGAGGTAACCCTATAAAAATAAGACCTACCATTAAAATAATCCATTGAATAGTGTCGGTGTAAATAACGGCTTTTATACCTCCAATTACCGTGTAAACTACCGCAATTACACCCATGAGCAGTGCGGCATTGTTGATAGTAATGGCTGGAAAAGTGGCGGAAGCTAATTTGGCACCGGCAAGAATTTGAGAACTTGTAAATCCTACATATCCAATAAAGGAAATGATACCTGCCACCAACGCTACTTTTTTGTTGTAATGAAAAGAGAGTGTTT
Organism: Salibacteraceae bacterium; assembly: GCA_047610145.1. Lineage (GTDB taxonomy): Bacteria > Bacteroidota > Bacteroidia > Flavobacteriales_G > Salibacteraceae > CAJXZP01. Next base: position 4,079 of record JBLFZF010000130.1, read on the forward strand.
GAGGGAACGTTAAAAAATTATGCTTTTTAGCAATAGGATATACCTTTGGAATGAGTAGCACGGCACTTATCCAAGCTCCAAGAAGCCCAGTAAACAACATCCAACTACCCGAAATACCCATGGCAAAACCAAGTCCACCGAGACCAATAGAAAAACCTCCACCTACATCAGTAGCCACCACCGAAAGTCCAATATGTCCAGCGGACATGGATCGTCCACCCACAAAATAGTCTTCTTTCGAACTATTTTTACTCATGAAGTAAAAACCAACGCCCAGCATAAAAAGAAGGTAAATAATGAAAATCGATAAATCAACTATGTGAATACCCATGTTCTATTTCTTTAATCTCATTTCTAAATAAGGATTGGTAAAGCCCATTTTTTCATAGAGGAATTTAGCTGGGTTATCTGCTTCCACATGTAATGCAATATCACCTTTTGCATATTCAATCACCTTTTTCATCAGGTTTTTTCCTAATCCTTCCCCTCTGTGGTTTCTATGTATCGCAATGTATACAAGAATATTCTCTGGGATATAGCCTCCCATTCCTGTTTGGTTTATTACAACAGCGCCTTTGATTTTATCCTCTTCTTTTAGTAGCATTATAAAACCTCCAAATGAAGCAAATTCTTTGAGTGAGTAATCAATAGCTTTAGTTATGTCCTTTTTAGGATCTCCATATTCTTCCAGGTTATCGTGCAAAAAGTGAACAATATTCTTTTTTTCTAATTCGTTGGGCTTGTTTACTACGTCAAAAATCTTGGTCTCTATCATAAAAATGTTTGTTTGGGGGTAGTATACCATTATTTATAGAAATGACAAGGTTTTCTTTCGTTTTTAATCGTAATTAGTCGTTTTTGAAGATTTTTTGGTGAAAAATAATGATTTTCAAGATTTTTAAAAGGATATTTTTTTGGGTGAAAAATTAACTTTCCACATCAAAAAGCCCCCAATAACCAAATGCAATTAGAAGAATAAAGTATAGTAGTGGGTTTAGAATAAGTACACTTTTAAGATAAATGCGTTCAGCATGGTATATGGTAAAAGCAACGGAATGATAGGTCAACGGAAAGCTGAATGATAAAAGTAGAAATGGCGTGTAGGAGGATAGGCTAATTCAACTGGAACTGAAATACTGAAAGAGTGCTTTAAAGAAAAAAATTCAATGGTTGGCGGCCAAAACAAATAGGTAAGCCACTAGTAATAAATGGGGTGCGGAGTAAACTATATTCTGCCATGCAATTTGTATCGGATAACATATGGATGAAGTAATCGGATGGTTTCGAATTGATTCTTGCTAGAGTATCCGATGTCTTTTTGTTTTGGGAGCCTTGTTGTTCTTACTTAAGAATCAGCTTATGCATCTCTGTTGAATATTTAGTTGTGATCACTCCAAAATAAATATCTGCGTTTTGGTTTAATTCAATTTGCCGCATGGAGGAACCACTCCAATCAAAGAATAAGGGTAGGTTGCTGAATTTCTTTAATTTTAGTATACGCATTCGTGTCGGCAGGTGTTTTGAGCCTATTCACAAATGTCTGGCGGTTGCCTTCCCTAAGAGTGAGCTCAAAGTATCTATCAACTAATGCCTCTGTTACTTTTGATTTGTCAAAATATACGTTTTCAATACTTGATCGTATAATAAAACGGGGGCGGATGAATGTACGTGCATTTTTTACTAATGGAGTAGGCGCTATTTTAAAAGCGATAGGAACATTCTTTGAATTTAAGGTGTACCCTGCGGCATCTATTAAAATTAACTTGGTGATCATTTTGGGGCTGAACGACTGTAAAACTCCATGCAATCTGTCCGCCTAAAGAATTACCGGCAATCACCCATTTTTTAATGAAACCTGTATATGTAGCCATAGTGAAGTTTCCATCAGAAAATGGGTCAGTTAAACCGTAAGCAGGAAGGTATATTCTGATTACTCGATTTTGCTTTTTCAAGTGTTCTGTCCATGCCTCAAAGGTGTATAGACTAGCTGCTGTTCCATGAATGAGTAAGATTGGTATAGAATCGAATGAAGAGGCCTTATGGTATATGTTGCTTTTAATACCTTAAAAGGAATGTCACGGTGCCCAAAAAGAAGCACAACAGCGAGCAGACTTAATATAAAAAAGGTAGCAATGATTGTCAAACTAGTAAGGAGATACTTCATAAGTTTATAGCGCCTGTTTTTTGGAGGTGGATAGATCCGTTTTAGGGGCTATTTGATCCATTGCGCGCTCAGCAATTGCGGTTATAGACAAAGAAGGATTGACTCCTGGGTTTGCCGAAATCATGGAGCCATCTATGATAAACATGTGTTCATATCCAAAAACTTTATTGTCTTTGTCAATCACTCCCTCTGAGTGGTTTTTTGCCATTACCGCACCACCCAAAATATGAGCTGTTGATGGAATGCCGGCAATAGTTTCTAAGGCAAAAGAGGTGCTTACTCCATTTACTGCGTGGCTATACTCTTCAATTAATTTAATGGACTCTGGAATAAAAGGGGTTGGTTTTTTGCCGGAGCTAACGGTAGAACTCATAAAGCCAAATATGTTTCGCTTAAAGCGGAGAGTGCTATCTAGGGTTTGCATGAAAAGAAGAACCACTGTTTTTTTTGCCCAGCTATTACTAAAATAAATTTTGAAATAGGGAACAGGCGATTTAAGTAAAGACACAATTACCTTTCCTAAACGAGAAAATATATTGCTGCCTACAACGTATGGTAAATGCATGAGTTTCCATGCATTTGAGCCCTCCGAGTATCTGCAAATCTCTAAGTGGCTATTTTCATCGGTGTCTAAAATGCTCCCAATAGCAACTCCTTTAGAAAAATTAGTATCCTTTTCTAGGCTAGAAACACTGACTAATGTTTCGTTATTGGTCCGAATGTCCTGACCGATTTTTTCTGAAATGTTAGGTAAGGAACTGTTTTTTAATTGTAATAGTAGTTTTACGGTGCCTAATACCCCTCCAGAAAAAATAATTCCCGTACTCTTTATTTTTTTTCTTTTGGTAAAGAGTTTTGTGCTTGTTTTTAACGCTATTTCATACCCGTTTTTTCCGTTTTCCGCATCTATTGGCCGAACATCATATACTTCATGTTCCGCTAATATTTCAGCTCCGTGTTTTTGAGCTAGGTATAAATAATTTTTGTCTAAAGTATTTTTAGAGTCATTACGACATCCAGTCATACACGCACCGCAATAATTACATCCCGTTCTTGATGGACCCATACCGCCAAAATAGGGATCGGATTTGGTAACGTTTTCTTCCCCGAAATAAACGGCAACATTGGTGGCGTCAAATTTATCTTCCAAGCCCAGTTTTTGAGCTACTTTTTGGAGTCCAATATCCCCATCAAATAGTTTTGGGTTTTTTGCTGCACCAAGCATTTTCAGTGCTTGAGTGTAATAAGGTGCGAGTTCTTTTTCCCAGTTATGAAGTTTGCTCCAACTACCTGTTTTAAAAAATGTTGATTTAGGAATAGGTAATGTGTTAGCGTAGACTAATGAGCCTCCGCCAACGCCCGTTCCAGATAGAACTGCGACATGCTTGAAGATAGTTAATTTCATGATGCCAAAGAAGCGTAGGCCGGGCATCCATAACCACTTTCTAAAGTTCCAGTTAGTTTTAGG
>JBLFZF010000131.1:0-7561 GCA_047610145.1 Salibacteraceae bacterium
TCCTGTTGTTTAACTACAATCAGCGGTTCGCTTTCGTTTTCTCTCCACCCATCCCGCTACAAAATACATCCAATAAGAAACGCCCAGATCGAGACCAATTTTTAATCCATCCCCAAAAAACAATTCTAACAGATGTTGCGGTACGATTTTAAAAAATAACATATCCCTTTCATAGACGCATCCATATATAGCCACTCTAAAAAACGCTCCCAAATTCTTCGATTATTGGAATCCTGATACATTCATTATTTCCATGCGCTCCGTACTTTCAAAATATCCATTTTGACATCCGAACGTATTTCCCGCTTGGTTTTACCGGTATTAAACTGCGTATCATAATCCGTTTCCGCATGACGAATATGCGCTTCTACGGCTAAATCAATCATGGTGGCGTCAAACTGTTTCGCATCAGCCGTTCGGCCAACTCGTCCACTATACTTTTGGCAGGCATGTTGGGCAATGGCTACTTCTCTATTTTTAGGACAATTGGGGTAACGTTCTTTAATCGCTTTCGAAAAAGCAAGGATATAGACCCCATCCTCGATATCTCTTTTAATAGCCGCTTTAACGTTGGCTTTAGCTCTTTTATCGGCATCCGCTTCGCATTCCTTACGGGCCAATTCAATGGCTTCCGCTTCTACATATTGCCCTTTACGCTCAAATCGTTTCCGTCTTTGATTCCAAAAATACACTACACCACAATAAACGGAGTGCTTTTTTGATCTTCGTGTCATAGCGGCATCTCCAGGGGCTAACAATACTGCCTCAGTATATGGGGAGCACATAAAGCATGTACCCCGCTTATCTTCTGCTTCCGCTACAAAGCGCTCTCCTTTTTTAACGGGTCTTTTACATCTTTGGCAACTTAATGTTTCCTTTTTTGTTAAATAAACGTTTCGTACAAACGGTGTCATGAAATGGCGGTATTATTCAATTATTCTACAGAACACAAAGAAACTGAATTCGATTACATACGACCGAAAATCTATTTGCTTTTAATCCATTAACTATAGATTCTTACTTCTGAATCGTTTTACATTTGCGCACAAAGACTAACGGAATGACAAAAAAGGAAAAAATAGCACTTAATCAGAAATTGGGTAGAGTTTGGATGGAGTTACGCGCCTTAAGCAACTTGGACCGAAAAAACATTAGAACCGGACCCGACTGGGAGAATATAATTGCGAAACATCGCGAAGTAATTGAAAGCAATGAAGAGTTAACGGCTGCTTTATTAGAAAAATACCCAACAAAATTAGAGGAAGTAAAAAACTTGCGCTACACCACCGACATTGAGAAAACAGTGAAGTGTTTAAATGCTATTCAACCTTCAGAACCGGTGTAAAACAGTGTTCCTCCACGTGTTTTTTTTGTCGGTTTTTACCGGCTTTTTATTCTATTTCTCTAGCTAATAGCGGGTATGCCTTCAGGTACAATGCGGGTATACGCCTATTTATTTAGCAGCGTATAACCTATTAACCCCGGTAATTGGAGGAAAATCTAGAAGTGCCTTTGGGGAATCCGTTTAGTTTCTTTGGGTCCCGTTAAGGGTCGCCATAATCCAGATAGGAATCATTTTTTTACGTTCTTCCATAAGCAATAAAAAATTGTCATCACTCGCCCCCTGCATACCACACATCATAGCCCGCCCTAAAAATGGGTATAACGTCATGCCAATTATGTTTAATAACACATGCTCTGGATTAATGTTGGGGTATTCGGATTCTAATTGGTGGTGAAAAAACGAGTGTATCACTAGCTTATTTTGTTCTTCGCCCATACCCATTAAACATTCTGAATTTTCATTCATTTCATTTAATACGAATAACGGTATATCTGGCTGTTGCAAACAGAGTGTTACATGCTTTTCCACAAAAAGCTCTAGTTTTTCTTGAATCCCGGTAGCTTTATCGTTAAATACGGGAATACTAGATTCTAAAAACGCTATGAAAATCTCTTTCATCACCAGCTGAAAAAGGTTTTTCTTGCTCCGGAAATAATAGTTTATTAACGCGAGGTTTTCCCCCGCCTCTTCTGCTATATCCCGAGTTTTAGTCCCTGAAAATCCTTTTTTAAGAAACACTCTCTTGGCTGCTTCCTTAATATTTTCTTCTGTGCTTAATGTACACACAGATTTTGAGTTCTCCATTTGCTTGCAATGTAATACCTAAAAATTAAAAAGTCTTAATTCGACCTTTAATATTTGATTCGTACCGTTAATCAAATAATTAAAACAAATTTATTAATCATTTGATTAATACCCTACATTTGCATCATAAATTTTAATAAAAAATAAAATGTCTGAGACCAACGCCAGTATAAAAAGGCAAATAAAAGCCCTACATGCGGTGCACCAAACGGCTATATATTCCTTTAATAAGGTCTCCTTTAATTTTACATTCCAACGGTTAAAAGAAAAAATGGGGCTTGTTAAACACGTGATTACTCCCACTAAACGGTTCAACAAGGCATTATAATTATGAAATTACTATCTCACAAATGGTCTATTAAGATCTTGCTCATGTGTACGCTGATACTCTCCTCTGGCTGGGCACAGGCACAATTCACATTGGCGTTGAATGGCGCTTATGTTTTGGGTACCAATAGCCAGTCATTAAAAGTAAACCACTCGCAAGTCAGCCAAAAGTGGTATACCGGCTATCAATTTAACGTAAGTACCGGATTTCAATTAAAAGAAAGTCCCCTAGAAATTACTACTCGTATCGGAATGAAACATTTGGTATCCAACGGAAGTTTAGAAAATCTTACTTTTTCTACCGAAACGTATAAGTTAAGTTTAGGCTTAGGAAGTATATATCATTTTGAATCGAAGGTAGCCATTGGCGCATTAATGACCCTTGAAAACAATTTAGATTTTGAAAACTTTATATCACAAACCTCTGATTTGTTTCGTTTTTCTTTTCAAGGAGAAATCTACTACCCTGTTTTTGATAGAATAGACGTTTCAGTTCTTTATTCGATCGCCCTTACTCCCCTATCAGATCATTATTTATTGATTAACCCGCAGCATCAAATAGCATTTGGTTTAAAATATAGTATTCTATGAAAAAGTGGTATTATCTCCTTTTTATTGGCCTAATGGCCTCTTGTTCAAAAGTCAGTACAGAAGAAAACCTTCCTGAAATAACTAATTTACAGCCACAAACAATGCTGACCCTGTTACCTGTGGTGCATATTGAAGCCGATCCAATTGAATTGGAATACATGATGCTAAAATTCAGTGTTCCTATAAAAGTATCTGCCATGGTGACTATTTATAGTCCATCTAAAAGTGTTTTAGTTCGAAGTCATGCCCATATTGAAATTAAAGGCGCTGGGTCGGCTTCTTTAGCCATGAAACCTATTGGAGTTGTATTTGACCAGGAGTTCAATAACGAGGAACTGGCTCTGATCACCCCCAAAGTGATTGCCAACGGGGTGGATTTAGGAACTATTCAAAATATTCGTTTACGTAATTCAAGTCAAGACTATGGAACCACTATGCTAAAGGATTTGGCATTTACTGAATTAGCTCTTCGAGCGGGATTTGATTTAGAATTAAAATACGGACGTCCTTCGCATGTATTTATTAATGAAGAATATTACGGCTTACATAATTTAAGAACAGAAGTGGATCCCTTGGCTTTGAGTCATTTATTACACGTAGATTCTAGTGCCATTACTGTGGTTAAAATGGAAATTGAAGAGCAGGAATTAAAATTCAAAAACGGAAATAAAGCCTTCGCCAAATCCTTTATTCAAGCCATTAAAGACGAGGATTTAGAGATGTTAAAAAATTATTTAGACGTCAATAATTTTATAGATTATATTATCTATCAAGATTACACGGGTAATATTGATTGGCCTCGAAATAACGCTAGAGCTTATAGTGTGAATGGATCAAAGTTTAGATTCCTATTATTTGATTTAGACCTGGCAACCAAACGGACCAACATATCTACTCTGGCAAAAATGGAATATATGGAAGATCATATCTCTCAGATTTATCAAATACTATTAAATAAAGACCGAGAATTCAAGAATCGTTTAGATAGACGTAAAAAATATTGGTACACTCAATTATCGCCACAGTTGTTCAATACCATTGTAGATGAATTGGCAGAAAACATTGAAAATGAAATTCCGTACCTCATAGCCAAACGAGGAGTTCCAGAAAATAGTCTTCAATGGAAAATAAACCTAGACCAACTTAAAAGAGAGTTGGAAAGAAGAGATAAGTTCAATCGGCATAAATATGAACTCGATTAGTTTCGCATTAAACACTACCTCCAGCTAAAAAGACCGGAATAAGGCCCGTAATCAGAGGAACCTTTTTTATTAAACTTCATGAAACAATAAATCATTTGATTAAGCCGTACATTTGCCTACATTAAGTCTTAGAAAAACTGTACACACTGTTGTAATTGCCATTTTGAAATCTGTTTTACCATATCTAACAATACTGTTTGTTTCCACTGTGATTTGGGTAACGCCATCACATGCGCAATATACAGTAGCCGCAAGTGGGGCATATACGACTGGGTTTAATTCGCAGAGGGTCGAAATCGTCCATTCCTCTGTATCGCAAAAGTGGCACCAAGGGTATCAATTTAATTTAATCAATGGCTACCGCTGGATAGATAAATCGGTTGAGATTACCTCTCGTGTCGGAATGAAGTATTTAGCTTCTCTGGGCGAGTTTCAAAATATTCCGTACCATACAGAAACCTATAAACTACTGGTGGGTCTCGGTACCCTATTTCATTTTGATTCAAAAATCACCTTGGGTACATTGATTATGTTGGAAAACAACCTGGATTTTGAAGACTTTATTGCACAAACTTCTGATTTATTTCGGTATTCTTTCCAGGGCGAAATATACTATCTGATCCGAAAGAAATTAGCTCTTTTTCTCCATGTGTCGGTTGCCCTTACGCCCCTATCAGATCATTATTTGGTAACTAATCCACAGCATCAGATTTCACTAGGTATAAAATACACCATTTTATGAAAAAGTTAGGAATACTTCTGTATAGCCTAATTTTGTTGGCTTCTTGTTCCAAAATAAATTCGCAACAGGAGTTACCTGCGCTTCAACAGCTACACCCAGAAAGCATGGTGACGGAACTGCCTGTAATGCACCTAGAAGTCAACCCGGAACAACTAGATAATTTATTTACCTACTTTCTTTCTACGATTAAAATTCCAGCCAGAGTAACGGTGTATGGAATACAAAAAGATATATTAATTCAAGACGATGCCGTTATTGAAATAAAAGGAGTTGGAGCGGCCGCCAAAGACATGAAACCCATTGGTTTTGTTTTAGCCCATTCATTCAACAATTCAACACTAAACATCCTTTCTCCAAAGGTGCTGGCCAAGGGAGATGACTTAGGTGTTATTCAAACCTTCCGTCTGCGTAACTCTAGTCAAGATTACGGAATTACCATGTTAAAGGATTTAGCGTTTACCGAGCTTGCTTTGCGGGCCGGTTTCGATTTCGAACTGAAATATGGAAGGCCCATGCATCTATTTATAAACGCTTCCTATTATGGCTTGCATAATTTTAGAACCGAAGTAGATCGCTTAGGGTTAAGTCAATTACTACAGGTAGACTCGAGTTTAATCACGTTATTAGAAATGGATTCTAAAAATCATAATTTAGAATATAGAGAAGGAGATGAAGCATTTTGCGAATCTTTTATTCAGGCAATCAAAACAGAAGATGTTACCCAATTACAAGCAATGCTAGATGTAGAGAACTTTATGGATTACATCATATTTGAAGATTACATTGGGAATACAGATTGGCCGCATAATAACGCCCGAGCCTTTAGCATAGCGGGTTCTAAAATTCGGTTTTTATTGTACGACTTGGATATGGCCACTACCCGAACCAACAAACCTATTTTACCAGAAATGGAATATTATGACGATCATGTATCTCGAATTTATCAAATTCTATTAGCACAAGATCCTGATTTTAAAGATCGGTTTGTGGCCCGAAAAGAATTTTGGTATACACAACTCTCTATCGAATTGTTTACGTCTATTGTAGATGAGTTAGCCCAAAACATAACGGATGAAATACCCTATTTAATCGCCAGGCGTGGCGTGCCCGAAAGTAATTTTCATTGGAGACTAGAGCTAGAACAGTTAAAAAGAGAGTTGGAACGTAGAGATAGAAATAATCGTAAAAAGTATCAACTGAAGTAAGTTATGGATAAATACAAAAGAATTAAATTACTGGTTATCGAACAAATCATGGCTGATTCAGAGTCAATTTTGTACCATAACTTAAATTTTGTAGACCGAGTTACTCAAAATTTGGAAAAGATTTTCTTGGTAGAGCAATTTACAGATCAAGAATGCAGTCGTGTAAAGTCGGCCATTTTGCTCTACGCCTATGTTTTTAACGAGATTCAAGTTACCAAAGCTTCTAAAGTAGAATTGCAACGAGTTTTTAGTGAAAAGGTGCAATTAGTGGTTCCTCAAATACTGGAAAGTGCCACCTACTCTGCGGATGAAATTGAATCTATATTACATATTCTTTTTCATGTGTACTCCGAAACCCTATCGAACGACAAATTATCTATTTCTTTTAATGATGCCTTGATCCTAGACTTCGTTGGAAAAAATGGAAAAAGTCATATGGAAATGCATTACAAGGAAATGTTGTTAAAAGACCTTTCCATTAGCATAAAAAAATACAATACCTTTTTAATTGAGTCTCTTACACAATACCACGCCAGAACAGAGTATGCGAAGTTAAATATTGAACCAAAAATTGCCGCTTTAATCCTGAATCTAGAAAAAGATCAAAATCGTTTTTACCGCCAAAAAGAAATCGTTTTAAAGAAAGAATTAGATATCAATGATAATGAGTTAAAAGAGTTACGTAAAAACCTAAAGTCTATTAAAGGACGCGACTCAAGAGGTATTCAAACGCTATTTAGAACCACCTCTCAAAACCATTACACGTTAAACGAAATGGTAGATAAGAAAGCCAATATCATGATTACGGTGAATTCTATTATTCTGACGGTAATTATTGGTGGCGTCTTTAAGTTACAAAGCACAGATACTTCTAGCCTGTCTATCTCCATATCCATTCTAGCTATCACGAGTTTCTTATCTGTGGCATTTGCGGTATTAGCCATTGCGCCAAATAAAACGCAGGGTAGATTTACCCAAGAAGAGATCAAAAACAAACAAGGAAACCTATTGTATTTTGGAAATTTCCATAATATGACAATTAAAGAGTATGAATGGGGAATGTTGCAAAAATTAAACGATAGCGACTATCTGTATAGTTCTATGATTAAGGATATTTATTATTTGGGATTAACGTTAGACCGAAAGTACAAACTAATTAGAACCTCCCTAGTCACCTTCATACTAGGGCTCGCCTTTTCTTTTGCTTTATATTTTTTTGAAAGTTGTTTGGGGTAATATGAAACAGTTTATATGCTCATCGGTATTGATACTCGTTGCTTTTTTGTTGGCACCTGTATTGAACGCAAAAGACCAACCTAATTTAAAACCTACTCTGCACGAAATA
>JBLFZF010000132.1:0-7539 GCA_047610145.1 Salibacteraceae bacterium
GGCTCAACAATCAGATACATAAAATGCGTTCCTATTTGCTATCCATACACAAACTTGAGATGCAATCTTATGATACCTACATCACTCATTTTCAAAGACTACAAAAACTATATTCATGCCAAAAACGGAAACATTGAATCAAGCCGAACCAGAAAATATAAAAAAGAATATCCTAGTTTCGGCTATGAAACTCTTTGCCCAAAATGGGTATGAGCCCACATCGATAGCTGCCATTGTTAAGGAAACCAATATATCGAGCACATTATTTGAGGCACATTTTGAGGCAAAGGAAGATTTAATTCCAGCCATCTTACACACATTTTCAGAAAAAAGAGGCCCCGTGCAACACCATACGCACAGCGATCTTACTGCGAATAAAAAACTTAAATTAATTATTGATGATGGCTTTACATCTATAGCCGAACAAGCTACTTTAATGAGATGGCTTATTCCTCTAGCTTTTGACAAAACAAAACACCCTCTTATAAACGAAATTTTTGTTCAGCAAACAAAGGAAACTAGTATTGAAATAACCAACCTCTTTCGAGAATTAGACATTGAAAACCCACTATTGGAAATCAGATTGTTTTCTACAATCATTGCGGGGATTAAATTTGAAATGGCATTAAACAGTGCGTATGATTTAGGAGAAATGCATCAATTAATACTATCAAAATACAACCTACATAATCTTTAATGTAAAAATTCTATAGCTCACTTTCTTATTTACAGTAAATTTTTTCACTACGCGCACTCCACTAGCAGTGATACAAATAGACGACAAAAGCAATGGTAAGAGGGAATGTACCGCTTCCCTTAATGAAGAAACCAAAACGAGGTCTTGAAAGCACTTTTTTAGAGCGTTTTCATCATTTGAATTTCTCCCGTTAGCGACTTCATTGAAATCATTCCAAGCGTATCAAAAATCTCATTAGGATCTTCTGACTGCACCAAAACTTTACGAATTTCTTTGAAATGCGCCACCCCTTTAAAGTAATTGGTATAATGTCTACGCATTTCTACAATACCGCGTCTTTCCCCTTTCCATTCTAAAGAGAGTTCTAAATGACGTTTCGCTACACGAACACGTTCTGAAATTGTAGGTGGCGCTAAATGTGTTCCAGTCGCCATATAATGTTTAATTTCATTAAAAATCCAAGGATATCCAATAGCCGCTCTGCCAATCATTATTCCATCTACCCCGTATTTCACTTTGTATTCCAATGCCTTCTCAGGCGAATCAATATCTCCATTTCCAAAAACAGGAATATTCATCCGTTGATTGTTCTTTACATCAGCAATCAAACTCCAGTCGGCCTCCCCTTTATACATTTGCTTTCGTGTGCGACCATGAATAGAAATTGCTTTAATACCCACATCCTGCAAACGCTCTGCGGTACTGACAATACTTTTTGTGGTCTCATCCCAACCTAAACGTGTTTTAACGGTAACAGGCAAACGGGTGGCATCAACTACCGCTTTGGTTAACTCTTCCATTAACGGAATGTTTTGCAAAATACCGGCACCCGCCCCTTTAGAGACCACTTTTTTTACGGGACAACCAAAATTAATATCTAATAACTCCGGATGTACAGACTCCACAATCTCTGCCGATTGCATCATTGAATCTTTATTATGCCCAAATATTTGAATTCCAACAGGACGTTCTTCTGGGTAAATATCTAGTTTTTCACGACTTTTAGCCGCGTCACGAATCAATCCTTCGGTAGAAATAAACTCCGAATACATTAAATCCGCGCCTAGTTCCTTACACATTGCACGAAATGGAGGATCGCTTACATCTTCCATAGGGGCTAATAACAAAGGGAATTCACCCAATTCCAATTTATCTATTTTTACCACGGTTTTTTTGGTTTCTTTGAAGCCACGAAATTACAACAAACAAATCTCTATGTCACTTAAAAATAGCTGGGTTGATACAAGTCCTTTTAGCAAACTCATTCTTCTCGGTTTATTAATGACCCTATCTACTCTTTTAAGCTTGGGTTTATTCTACACCTTAAACGAGCTTACATGGGGGTTTAGCATCCGTCAATTGTCATTTTTAAATTTAAATACAGATCCAGAAATTATTTGGGCGGCTAAGTTTTTACAAATGTTTTCTCAGTTGGGGCTATTTATTCTTCCCGCCCTAATTTTTTCTTATTTCATATCTACGCACCCTTTTAAAGAATTAAATCTGGTTTCCGCCCCGTCTGCGCTCACTATGGGCCTGCTATTTGTCATCACCCTATTATCCATTCCTTTTATAAATTTTTTATCCATTTGGAATGCAGAAATACACTTCCCGGCATTTTTAGGATTTATAGAAGATTGGATGCGAGAAATGCAGTCAAAAAACGACATCCTTATGGAGGTTATTTTACAAATGAACTCTCAAAAAGATGTGCTTATTAATATTCTAATGATGGTTATTCTTCCTGCCGTTGGGGAAGAACTTATTTTCAGGGGAATCATTCAAAAACAACTCCTCCAATGGTTTCGCAATCCCCATATCGCTATACTAGTTGCCGCCACTTTATTTAGTGCTTTCCATATGCAGTTTCTGGGTTTCTTTTCCAGACTGCTTTTAGGAATCGTATTTGGCTACTTTTACTATTATTCAAAAAATCTATGGACCGCCATTACGGCACACGCTGTCAATAATGGGCTAGCGCTTACTATTGTGCTGGTTTACGGGAGTGGCTTAGAATCGGATGCATTTAGTTCTACCCCTGATTTAATCGCGATAATCGCCTCAATTATAGGGTTTGGAATTGCGATACTTTTACTTGTTACGGCATACCGAAAAATTCAGCTAACTCCATAGTGATAGAAATTTCGCTCTTTATACCCAATTGATTTAGCACAAAACAACCGCATCGTCATTTCCGAGTACATTTGGATTATTGCAGTTTTTGAGCATAAAAAAAGGGGCTACAAACGTATCCCCTTTTCATAATAAACTATTTGTTCTATCTACCTGGCAGACCTTCTACAGTAGAGTAACTAATCTTAAGTGCCGTTACTTTACGTAGCTCTTGCTTCACTTCAGTAACAATACCCATTTTAGTTTCACGATCTACTTTAAGTGCTGTAATCAATAAAGGCACCTCTGCCTCATCATGTTCACCACGCTTCGTTTCAATATACGCACCTACTTCTTGCACACCAGCAAAGGCATCGCCTAACTGAATTCTAGAAGTAGTCCCAAAAGCTTTCGTATCTCCAGGTTCTCCGATATAAATATAGGTCACCAAAGATTTATTTTTAAACTTTTGAATTTCTGTAGCCTCAGGTATACTGACAGAAACCTTAAGATCAACTTCACGCATAACCGTAGTTACCATAAAGAAGAATAGTAGCATAAATACAATATCTGGAAGTGAAGCGGTCGAAATTGCCGGATCACCTTTACCATCATCTTTTTTAAATTTGCTCATACTATTTACCTACGTCTTTTGGTTCAGCTTCAGAAATTCGTTGAGGATAAACCTTACGAATCGCCTTATATTTAGCCTTCTCCTTGTTCTCTACAAGCGACTTATACGTAACTCCAAATTGATCACGAGCTAAATCGTCACGTAATTCGTTATACGCAGCAGCTAACTCATTTTGAACTTGGATATACAACTTGTACGATGTTCCGTTATCATTCTGTAATGAAATAACCTGTTTCGAGACCATTCTATTCCCAAAAAAAGGAATAGCAACTAGTTTCTTTTCTGGAAGTGTTTCATCATTCAAAGGGTTTTCAATAAACTCTTTGGCTGCTTCCTTTAATTCAGATATATCCATTAACTCCCCTTCCACTAATAATTGATCATTTGAATTTGCTAATACAACAAATACATTACGATCCTTAATCGGTGGAGGTTTTGGCATGTCAGGCGGCAGCGTTGCTGGCAATTTACGCATCATTCCCATATCAGAATCCATCGTGGTGGTAACCAAGAAGAATACTAACAGTAGGAAGGCGATATCTGCCATCGACCCCGCATTAATTTCTGGCGCTTCTCTTTTAGCCATAATAAATTATCGCATTAAACTATAAACTCTCGCAAAAATCAAAGTTGCAATTGATGCCCCAAACAAGATGTAAGTGGCGTACAATAACATACCTGAGAAACGAGACATTCCTTCGCTAATTCCTACAGGAAATGAAGCTGAATCAGAACCATCTGCAAGAGCATACCCTAGTCCTAAAACGATAACCATACCCGCTATTCCAATAACCATTCCCTTAATAGTACTAGGGTTTGCCATTATGCCCATAACACTGGCCATAATTGTAACGACAACCCCAATTCCAAAATACACGTATGAACCGTATAAGATTGGATCGACCGTTCCTGTCATCGACATAATAAATAGGATAATTCCTAAGATTATGAGGATTAACATTGCTCCAGATGAAATTTTATCTTTCATATTAGCTATGTCTTATTTATTGTTATGTTGGTATTTCACTAAAATATCAATCAAAGAAATTGAAGCATCTTCCATGTCGTTGGTGATAGAATCAATTTTAGAAACGATATAATTATAAAACACTTGAAGAACCATTGCTACTAAAAGCCCAGAAACTGTGGTAATCAATGCTTGACCAATACCTGTTGCTACAATTGCAGGAGAAATGTTGTTTGCTGCGGCAATCGCATCAAATGCACCAATCATCCCAATTACAGTTCCAAAGAAACCTAACATCGGAGCTAAAGCAATAAACAAAGAAATCCAAGATACGTTTTTCTCTAATTGACCAACTTGAACACCACCGTATGCAATAACAGATTTCTCTACCATTTCAATACCTTCTTCGTACCGATCTAAACCTTGATAGAATATGCTGGCAACAGGACCTGCTGTATTTCTACAAATTTCTTTAGCAGCTTCAATACCATCTGAATTTAATGCAGTTTCCACATCACTTACTAGTTTAGTTGTATTTGAAGAAGACATACTTAAGTAAATAATTCTTTCTATTACGATAGCTAAACCTAAAATAAGAGCTAAAGCAACAAATGACATAAAGCCAGCATCACCTTCAATAAATTTTTGTTTAACAGACTGGTGAAATGTTTTTTCTACTTCTGCAGCCTCTTCCACTTCCGCAGCTAATTCTGGTTCTGCTTCTACTACTTCTACAACAACCTCTTCAACAACAGCCGAATCCATAGACTCATCTACCATTTCTGTAGAGTCTGCCATTTCCTCTTGTGCATTTACTACATTTGAAACACCAAACGTAAGTACTCCTGTAACAGCCATTATGGCTAGAAATTTCTTCATGATTTACTAGATTTAATTATTCTTACTTTCTATTTACTTAATTACAATTGTTTACTTATTCTGCGGAGAGAGAGGGATTCGAACCCTCGGTACCCTTGCGAGTACACACGCTTTCCAGGCGCGCACCTTCAGCCACTCAGCCATCTCTCCAATACATAGCCAAGTTCTACATTTGAACGGCTACTAAACTACAAAATTTTTGAATTATACACGCTTGTTAAATTCTCAATTTCATTGTAGTGGGCAATTATACATTTTTCCCGTAAAATAGGAATACTCCACAAAGAGGTTTTCTTTTTTCTTAACGTAAAAATTACATGAAAAGTTAGAATTAATTCGACTCTAATACCTTTGCTTGACTCATCAACTCACTACCTCTTTGAGTATCACCCATTTGATAATATGCAATCCCTAAGTTTCTAACTACCGTTGCCGAATTAGGATTCAACTGATATAATGGTAATAAAATGTCAATCGCATCTTGAAACCTTCCTAACATGGCATAAGTAATCGCCATTTTCTCAGCAACATCCCTATCATCTGAATACAAAGAGTATGCTTTCTGCATAAACGGGAGGCCTTGAGAAGGATTATTTAAGTCTTTCGCAGAAACTTGCGCGATGGCCATTAAGTATCGCTTTTCGTTTGGAGAATAACTCAATGCCTTTTCATAGGCATAAAAGGCATCTTGATACAGACCTTCAGCCACCATCTTATTCCCAATAATAAAGATATTTTCTACAAACTTTGATTCATTTGGTTTTCTCGCCACACAAAAGGCGTAAAATTTTACGGATTCTGTATAATTACCTGATTCATAATATAGCTTACCTAATAAATCGAGCGGAGGGAAATACTCGGGATAAATTTCCAATGATTTTGATAAATGCTGATATGCCTCACTAATCATTTCTTGCCGCTCATTTTGATTTCTCACCTGAGGCAGTTCTTGAAGAATTGCATCAGCTGCCGCCATTTTTGCTTTTGCACTTCCTAAAGAAACCTTAACATCTGTTAATGCCAACGTACTATCACTCTCCCAAGCTAAAGATCTTTTTACACTCATTACAGAGAATACCCCAACCGTTAACACTAAAAAATACATTCCCCATGTAGATTTAAACACCTGCCATTTAGCAGGCAGGTCTTCTAACAAGAAATAAACTAATACCAACGCAAACGCCAAACTAGGCACATACATGAATCTTTCATTCATAAACACCCCAATCGGAAAGAATAGGTTGGATACAAGAATAGAGGTCGCTAAAAAAACCAGCGCAGAGAAGGCGTAAATTCCTTTTGATTTAAATCCTTTCACAATAACATACATCATACCCATTATAAGGACTACCCCTAATATTGCCGGTAAGGAAGACCAAGATGCATAACTCATATCTTCGGGTAAAAATGGTAAATGATAGGGATAATAGTCATGCGTCAACGGAAACGGAAACACTAGCAATTTAACGTAAGCGGCCAGAATCAAAAATATTGTGGCTATTCTTTCACCTTCGGATGCATTTAAGAATGGACTATTCATTAGTTCCGATACAACTTCTGAATCAGAAGATCCAATAATCATAAAACGAATAACGGTATATAATAGCCCGGCTAAAAAGAGGGCTATAAACGACTCTTTCCAAACCTTGGCATTTCCTTTATTAAAGAAGTACAGCATCAGCGGACCCACCGCTACAAAAGCAATAGTTGTTTCTTTAGACATCAAACTTAAAAACAACAAGATACCTGATTTTAACAAATCAATTTTATTACTGGAACTCACATACCTCAATAAAAACTGTACTGTTAATATACCGAAGAGTAAACTTAAAATTTCATCTCTACTTTTAATATTGGCCACTACTTCCACATGTAATGGATGGGAAAGAAAAACGAGCGTAACCCAAAACGCGACCGATTTCCAGATTTCTGCTTTGGGTGGAATTAACTGGATAAGCAGCTGAATCAAAAACCATCCAGTAAGTCCGTACAAACAGGCATTAATAAAATGACTAACACCCGGATTTTCGCCAAAAAACTCCCATTCTAAGGCATAAGAAAACAGTGATAACGGACGATAACGCCCACCAGCAACCAATGCCTCTTTTTCTAAATCCGCTATGTCCAAGCCATATTGCTCCGCCCAAAAGCCATCCATAGAGTCGTAAAAAAAGTGACTAAATGCTCCTTCAAATCCTTGTTTAGTTAATTGATTTGCCATGATAACAATCTTGTCATCTAGCGCATAAT
>JBLFZF010000133.1:0-7531 GCA_047610145.1 Salibacteraceae bacterium
AGATTACGGAATAATAAATACGGGTGATTATTTTCAGAAAACCACATTCACCATATCTATTGTAAACGCTATAGGCCAAACATTTTTTGAGGTTGTAATGGACCAACAGGAACTAAAGATAGATTTAAAAACCCTTGGAGGTTCTGGTATTTACTTTGTAAGAATCCTTGATGATCAAGGGTCTTTATTAGACATAAGAAGATTGATACTTGAGTAGTTCTGTTGAAAGTTACTGAATAGGTGTTCTTAAAAGAGGTCCAGTTGCCAACAACACCTTATACTAACTTTTCTGAATGGTTGAAAATTGGTCTATTTCTATTTGAACTACTCATAATTAGTTGGTATTTACTGAAAGCACTCAATAATCCAAACTTTTTCAGAAATATTGATTCAAAGTTAAAACTTGTAAATGAATACATTTCTGAAGAAAAAAAGAACAAAAATTTAAACACAAATGAAAAGGAATTTAATTCAGAGTTATCTAAATTAAAGAAATATATGGTGGAAGAAAAACCATATCTTAATCCGTCTTTAACAATTCAAGATGTTTCTATTACTATTGAAATTCCAGTTAGAGATTTATCTCTTTTAATTAATCATAAACTAAATCAACATTTCTACGATTTTGTCAATAGTTATCGTGTGGAGAATGCGATGTATATTCTAAAAGATCCTGCAAAAAGTAAAACAACTATTCTAGAAATTTTTCACGAAGTTGGTTTTAATTCAAAATCTTCATTTAATACTGCTTTTAAAATATACACGAATACTACACCAACTACTTATCGTAAAAGCTTATAAATAAGTAATGTGTAATTACTCGTACTAGGCGCTAAAATACGCGCCCCCTTTTTTTATCACAAATACGTTCGACTATTTTCATTCGGTCGCATAGCGTTAATTCCCCTCGCATATGTGTATCTAAATTATTTTAACATAAAACAGGATACAATGAAAACTTCATTAAAAATTGTAACCGTACTATTATTAACAACTAATCTATCTTTTGGACAAAATATTTTGGTAAAATGGACACTCTACTAACACCTGAAATTGGCGGAATAAATCAGGTTGTAGAAATTAAAACGGACGATTCAAACAAACCAATACTATTATTTTTATCTGGTGGGCCAGGGAGCTCAATGATGAATACTGCGGGAAGTTTCACTGACATTTTAAAAAAAAATAAATTTACAATTGTCCAATGGGACCAAAGAGATGCAGGAAAAACCTTAAAATTAAATCCTTCACCAACCCAACCATTAGTAGAACAAATGGAAAAGGACACTTATGAAGTTATAAGTTTCCTAACAAAAGAATTAAACCAAAAAAAATATACCTATTAGGTAGTTCATAGGGAAACATCTTGGGCTTTTTTATCGTAGA
Organism: Salibacteraceae bacterium; assembly: GCA_047610145.1. Classification (GTDB taxonomy): domain Bacteria; phylum Bacteroidota; class Bacteroidia; order Flavobacteriales_G; family Salibacteraceae; genus CAJXZP01. The sequence goes on from JBLFZF010000133.1 coordinate 1,387, forward strand.
AATTTATCCTGAATTGCTTCATTCCTATTTTGCTGTTAATCCTGTTATCAGTCAATTAACAAGTGAGATGGAATTGCTCAAAATTTTGAACGCCTATTTTAAAGAAAACCCTGTTGCCAGCAAAGAATTGACGAGTGTAAATATTCCTTTTGAAATTGACGAAGACTTATTTTATATAAAAAAATAGCTTTTTTATAAAGAGGGTAAGGAATATGTAACAAGGGATGATTTCAAAAATGGTTTTCTTAAATGGTCAGAAAATTGGTGGCCTGTATGGAACGAAGTAATGAACATTGATTTACCAAAGACTTTAAATGAGGTAAATTGCCCAATTTATTTTCTCGTTGGTGAAAATGATATTCAAACATCGTCTGAAATTACAGAAAAATATTTTGAGGAATTGAAAGCCCCAAAAAAAGACTTGTTTTTATTTGAAAAATCAGGCCATCAAATTCAACACGATGAAGCAGTTAAATTTCAAAATACAATAATTAAAGTACTGGAAAACAAAAAATCATCGGAATAAAAACTACTTGCAATATCGTGTGTAACTCATGGCTGATGCACGCTTACTGACGAAAATATTCACTGATTTTTATTTGGGTTGTATTTGCTAAATGAGTTCCTTAACCACGTAACGAAATCATACACTAAACCGTTATGTGCATGCGAGAAAAAACAGAACGGCAACATAAATAAAACTATTTAGTCCTTAAAGAAACTAACAATACACATGAAATAAATAGTTATTGCATTATTTATTGGAACTGTATTTTTTTTTATTAAAAAGAAAAGCAGCTCTTCTTCAGGTGTAAATCAAATTGAAATAAAACATTTAACAGTAAAATAGGATTCAATTCAAAAAAAACAGATATATAATTGTGTTAATCCCAAAAGCGTTGAGTATTCCTATATACTTATTTGTCTGTACACTTTTCGGAACGGGATGGCCTGTATCAAGTGCTTGTCCAGATCCTGTATATGCAATAATTGGAAATGCAACATACATGGTAATTATCTGTGTTATTTCGCTGTTATAAGAACTTGTTATACGGAGTATAACGGGATATTCTCTCCCATTAAAATTCGTATTAGTTATTCGAAAACCAGCTAAATTAAATTGTAGCTGGCCTTTTATTTACTTATTAATTGGCTAATGGATAAAAGTATTTTTTTTTGTGTATTCCAAGTAAGAAAAAGCTTATCTCAAAATGAGGATTACGAGTTGCGTTTGTTTAAAAAAAAATCGGGTGGGTGAATGAGAAAAATGAATCTGTTGTTAGAATAAAATTATTCATCCTCCCTAATTCAGAAGTGCCAAGCGGCTTTTAGGATTCCCAAAATGGGTAAATATACTCCCGTATTGGGAATATATCTGAACAGCCCAAACCCAAGAAAACATTTAAGTGTCTAATTTTGAATATTTTAAATAGCTAGTGTAATTTTGGCATCTTATTAGTAAAGTGGGCGGTATCGTGCACTTTCGAATCATTCGTAAAGTCATGTTCACACACACACAAATAAGTATTGAAATTTATTTATGCCTTAATCAGGCATGTCATACAAGGCTATTTGTATTCAATTGGCCCATTATTTAAGTGTAATCATTAAAATAAATATGGTATATAAGGAGCAAGGATTGTCATTGCCAAACGCTATTAAACGTTTGGCAATGACATGGATATTTTTAATGTCTGGGTTGTTAACATTGAGACATAGACTTCAGTTAAGGTGGAACATTGTTCCTTTTACAGGATCTGTCCGGGTTTGGTTAGAACATAACAGAGGCTTCAGAGCCCTGGGTATTATATTGGTCGGTTTTTTTATGTTCTCCTTCCATCAAGTGAAAGCTAGTTTCATTGGTGGCGAATTAACATCCAGATGGGAATCAGGTAAACTGATGGTGGAGGCCCAGTTTTATTTCGACTCTAACGATGATAGGGTGGATTCTCTTCCAATAATAATTCGAGACAATTCAGGTATCAATCGTGTTGAAATGAGTTTAACACGTATTGAAAAATCAAAAGTGAAGTTAAAGTACCCGCTAGAATGTAATGTAACCAATGAGTTTTATAAGATCTCTATTTCGGGAGTTATTGAGGAAGATTTAAAATTATACTTCGGGCTTGTTGTTCTAGCAGAAACCCCTAAGGTTACTACCTCATTAATTAGCATGAATGGCAGGCCAGATTTAAGGTTTGTTTTAAAATCGGAGGTCGGTTCGCCAACAAATAATAATGGGAGTTTGAATTCTACTCCTCCTTTTATTTTGTGCCTTTCACAAGAAGCAAATTCAACGTGTAGTATTACCTCTCAAGATACTTCAGCTACCATGGTTTGCACTCCTGCAATAATTTCTAATCTGAATTTTAGAAACCCTCATATGCCTTCAGAGTTTGAAGAATCAACCCTTTTAGAAGGGTTTTCTTATTTAGAGCCGCTGGGTAGTGGCAACTTCAAATTTGACCATAAAATGAAATCGTATAAACTAAATATTAACAAAAGCGGAAATTATCTTGTTTCGGATGCGGTAATGGAGAGTGGTAGAATGACTACTACACGCGTATTCGTAATTCAAGTATCACAATTTTAAATAAAGCCAAATCAAACACTAAATCTATGAAAACAACAACTACTAAAAAAACAATTAGAGGAATTTTATTCCTCTTCTTAACTTTCGCCTTTCAGCTGAGTTTTGCGGCTGATTTTTATTGGGTCGGAGGACCTGGTAATTGGTCTGATCATGGTAATCACTGGGCTACTGCTACGGGTGGTTCAATTTACCATAATCAAGTTCCAAGCCCATTGGATAATGTCATCTTTGATGGCAATTCCTTTACTGGAAGCAATCAGCAAGTATTAGCCGATGTGGATATGTTTTGCTATGATATGATATGGCAAAGCACCATTTCATCAGGGTCAATTCTGCATATGAATAATAAAATTCTTACCGTAGGTAATGATTTGTTAATTCAAGGTGGAGTGAAACTTCAAAGCGGAAATATCATTAATATTAAAGGTTCGTTTTTGGCGACTCCTACAGTAAGTACTTTTGTTAATAACGGTACGTGGAATCTATCAGGGAGTTTAGAGATTAACTCAAATGTGAACTGGAATACTGGATGGGTCAATTTTGTTGGTACAACTACGGGCAATACCATAAAACTAAATGGTAATGCTATCACATACATGAAATTAACTGGTTTAGGTGGTGAATGGACATGTTTAGATGAATTGAGAGTAATTAACGAAACTCATTTGCACAAAGGTACTTTGAATACAGGTGGATTTAATGCGAACTTGGGTTGGCGAATGAATGCCAATTTCAGTGATGCTAATTTTACTTTTGATGCTACCGCAACAGATACAATTAATGTAGGTCGTGAATGGAATGTGTATAACAACCAAGCGAACATTAATTTAATTATGGATCAGTCTACTTTGGTGATGACTGAAACCGGACATCAACATTTGAATTTTATTGGTGGGTCAAAAACGTATAATGATTTAGTGGTAAATCATACTCATTCAACTTCAGGTCATAGTGTTGAAATTTACAATAACAATACCTTTAACGATGTTACGGTAAATATGGGAGGGCAACAAACCTTACGTTTTAGAAATCCTTCTACCTATAATGATGTGGTAATTAACATGACTTATGATGGGACGCCTCAAACATGGCAACCATTAACTTACTTGTGGAGCGGTAATACTTTTAATAGTTTAAGTATGTACCATCCTACCGTTAAAATGATTCCAAGATTGTATTTATATGGAACGAACACTCTAGGTGATATAACCGTTGGTGAAGGTTGGAACGAATTTCTAGTACAAAATGGGCAAACCGTAAACTTTACGAGTTTATCTGTTAATACGGGTTGTAAGAGAATGCCAACAATTGGTTCTTTTAGTACAACAGCAACGGCAAATTTTGTAGATGTTAGTGGTACAAATACTATTGATGGTGCAATAATTAGAGCAGCCGTTGCTTCTGGTGGTGCTACATTTAATGCGACTAATACAGTAGATAAAGGATATAATTCTGGTTGGAATTTTGGCGCTATTGGTGGTAATGATTATTACTGGATTGGTGGAACAGGAAACTGGAACGATATAAATCATTGGTCAACTACTTCTGGGGGTGGAGCAACAACTTGTTTGCCCAGAGCAATTGATAATGTTTATTTTGACGATAATTCATTTTCAACGGCTAATAGTCAAGTGAATTTGAATACCATGGTAGAGGTAAATAACATGACTTGGACAAGTGGTGTTGTAGGTAATCCAAAGTTATACGGTGGTCAGCAATTAACTTTTAATGGAGATGTAGAATTTAACGGAACCATGGTTTTTCAGCAATGGAGTAACCTTAATTTGTATGGATCTATTTCAGTGGATTCTTCGGTAACATGGATTCAAGGTGGGCACACCTACTTACAAGGTTCTGGGAATAACATTATGAATATGAATGGGCATACTTTTGGTGCTAACGTATACATTAAGGCACCTGGAGCTACATGGACATTGCAAAGTGAAATGGTTATGAATAATAACCGTGAATGTTATTGGGAAAATGGAACCATTGTTTCAAATGGTCATCAAATGAATTTTGGGAGACGATTATATGCGTGGTATAACTCAGCAAATAATAACATGACCCTAGATTTATCCGGAACAGATTCTGTTTGGGTTGATTATAGATGGGAAGTTTATCCAAATCAATATATGAACGTGATAAATGCAGAAAATACGGCAATTATTATGGATGAATATAATGCGGGAGATCATATGTATTTCCGTGGTGGTGTTCATCGTTATGGTGATTTGGTGATGAAACACATGGCTACTAATTCTACGCATACCATGTATGTGGATTATCAGGATACGTTGAATAATGTAACCATTTACGGAGCCGATAGACAAAATTTTTATATAGCCAATAGCAATGCTCAAATGAATAATGTGAGTGCTTCTTGGGGAAATACTAATTATAACGGAACTCCGTATTTTCAGTTATATCCAAAAAGTGTAAACAACGTTTCAGTTGTTAATCCTTCCAATAGGGCAACCTTTAGGGCTGCTCACACTAATGCAACTTGGAACAAAGTGACTCTTGGAAGTAATATATCTTTAGACTTATACAATGGGCATACGCTTAACGTAGATTCGTTGATTGCGAATGGCTCTTGTGACGGTCCAATATATATTCAAAGTAGAAGTTCCGGTGCTACTGCCACTTTAAATATGGACACTAGTTCATATCAAGATTTAAATTATGTTTATGTAAAGGATGTAGCTGCCACAGGTGGAGCTAGCTTCGTTGCAAATGACGCACAAGATTTAGGGAATAATACCGGGTGGACACTTAATGAGTTTGCCGCTAAAAAACTATACTGGGTTGGAGCAACGGGTAATTGGACAGATGCTTCCCATTGGTCATTGATCTCTGGTGGTACAGGACAAACCTGTGCACCAACGCTTAATGATACGGTAATTTTTGATTCAAACTCCTTTACAAGTGCTGGTGGAACAGTTACTCTGAATAATGAGTCTACAGTAGGAGCAATGTATTGGGAGTCTGGCGTAAAAGGAAACCCAAATTTTACTGGGGGTAACCATTTTACGGTTAAAAAACTTTTAGCTTTAGATGGTACTATGCGTTTTTCAATAACGCAATACTTATACGTAAATGGGTCGTTTAGGTCTAACCAAAACGTGACTTGGAACCATACTAATTGGGCATATTTTAACTCAGATAGCACCAACAACTTCCTCGATCTAAATGGAATGGTTTGGCAATCTAATATTAAATTTGATCGTTTAACTACGAATAATAATTCCATTGTTCCAGAGTGGGATATCTTGTCAGAATTTAATATAAGTGAGCATCGTCAGTTTTATTTCGTTAGAGGTAAATTGATATCTAATGGAAACAAATTAAACTTTGGTTACGGACTAAACTCTTGGGATAATGGTGCAAGTAACAATCCAAGAACTTTTGACTTTACGGGAACTGACACTGTTTTTGTAAGAAGTAGAATGTATGTGCATCCAAATAACGTAACATGGGTTTTAGATTCTAATATTACCCTTCAAGTTACATGTAATAACTGGGAACACTTATACCTTTATTTCGGTAACT
>JBLFZF010000134.1:0-7502 GCA_047610145.1 Salibacteraceae bacterium
AAACAGCTGTTTTGGAAGATTCGGCCACAATTGGTGCAAATGTTTTTATTGGCGCCAATGTGTACGTGGGTGAGAACTCTGTTATCGGAGATAATTCTCGATTGAAAGCAGGAGTGAGTGTGGGAAATAATGTTAAAATTGGTTCAGATACCCATTTGCATTTTAACGTGACCGTGGAGGATGATTCTATAATTGGTAATCATTGTGTTTTTCAACCAGGTTCTGTTATTGGAAGTGAAGGCTTTGGGTTTCAGCCGAATTCAGATAACAATTATCAGAAATTATATCATATTGGAAACGTAGTTATTGAGGATTACGTGGAAATTGGCGCAAATACAACCGTAGATCGTGGTACTATTGGATCCACAACGATTCGGAAAGGGGTGAAGTTAGATAATCTTATCCAAGTAGGTCATAACGTAGAAATAGGCGAGAATACCGTTGCAGCTGCACTTACCGGTCTTTCGGGGTCTACTATTCTGGGTAAAAACTGTATGATTGGCGGACAAAGTGGATTTGCGGGTCATCAAAAAATAGCGGATGGGTTTAAATTAGCGGCTCAAAGTGGCGTTTTAGGAGATGTGAAAGAAGAAAATCAAATACATCAAGGAGCTCCATCATTCAAGGTAATGGATTATAAAAAGGCTTACGTTTATTTCAAGAAATTACCAGAGTTGGTGAAAGAAATCAATAATTTAAAAAAAGAGATTAAAAATCTTAAATCATAATATAGATTTATAATGAAAGTAAATCAAAAGACATTAAAAGCTGCTTTTACTATTAAAGGAGTGGGTTTACACACAGGCAAAGTTGCTACGGTTACCGTAAAGCCAGCTCCCATAAATACGTGGTTTGTGTTTAAAAGAATTGATGTTGAAGGGCATCCGACAATCAAGGCAGACGTAAATAATGTGACTGCTACTACCCGTAGTACTACATTAGAGCAAAATGGTTCAGAAGTGCATACGACTGAGCATATTTTAGCAGCTCTGTACGGAATGGATGTGGATAATGCAATCATTGAAATTGATGGCTCTGAATTGCCAATTTTAGATGGCAGTTCTAAACTTTGGGTAGATAGTATTTTAGCGTCTGGTCTGGATGAACAAGATGCAGAAAGAGAATATTTCTACTTGAACGAAGTAATGAAATTTGAAAGTGAATCAAGTGGAGCGGAATATTTAGCTGTGCCAGATGACCTGTATCGCGTGACTGTTATGGTAGACTATCATTCCCCATTATTGGGTACACAGCACGCTAGTATGTATCATATTAGTGAATTCGAAAAGGACTTTGCTCCCTGTAGAACATTTGTGTTTTTAAGAGAATTGGTAGCGTTAGTTGATGCAGGACTTGTAAAAGGTGGGGATGTAGATAACGCAATCGTGATGATTGACCGTGAAATTTCTGAAGAAGATAAAGCCAAGTTAGCCAAGGCATTTAATAAGCCAGCTTCTATGTTAGAATCAACCAGTATGGGGATTTTAAACAACTTGGAATTACGTTTTCAAAATGAGCCTGCTCGTCACAAACTTTTAGATTTAATTGGTGATTTTGCTTTGGTAGGTTCACATATTAGAGCGCATATTTTAACTGCTCGTCCTGGTCACTCTGGAAATAGAGACTTTGCGAAGGAGTTGAAAAAACAAATGTTGAAACAAAAGAAACAAGTTAGTTTTGACTTGAATAAGGAAGCGATTTTTGAAATCAAAGACATTGAAAATAAGCTTCCGCATCGTTACCCGATGCTATTGGTAGATAAAATCTTGGAATTGTCGGATACGCATGTCGTGGGATTGAAGAATATTACAAGAAATGAAGCCGTATTTAATGGTCACTTTCCAGATGAAGCTGTTTTTCCAGGAGTATTAATTGTGGAAGCTTTGGCTCAAGCAGGAGGGTTCTTGGTGCTTTCAACGGTTGATGACCCTGAGAACTACTCCACATATTTCTTGAAAATAGATGGGGTTAAATTTAAAAAGAAAGTAGTGCCAGGTGATTCATTGGTTTTAAAACTAGAATTAATGGCCCCTATTCGTAGAGGTTTAGCTAATATGAAGGCAACGGCTTACGTGAGAAATCAAGTAGTAGCTGAAGGAGAATTATTAGCACAAGTTTCAAAAAATAAAGACTAAGTATGATTAGCAATTTAGCGTTTGTACATCCCAAAGCTCAACTGGGAGAAAATGTGTTCGTAGGACCATTCACCAATATTGAGGCAGATGTAAATATTGGTGCAAATACCAAAATCGAATCCAATGTAACCATAATGAATGGTTCTGATATTGGTACAGATTGTCACATATTTTCAGGTGCTGTTATTGGAGCTCAGCCGCAAGATTTAAAATACCGGGGAGAAGCTACAAGAGCTATAATTGGTAATCATTGCGTTATTAGAGAGTGTGTAACTATAAATAGAGGAACCACCGACAAGTGGAAAACTCAAATTGGTAATCATACCTTGTTAATGGCGTATTCTCATATCGGTCATGATTCAATTATTGGAAATCATTGTGTTTTGGCTAATTCAGCGGGGGTATCAGGGCATGTAATTATTGATGACTACGCAACCATTGAAGGTCAATGTGGTATTGGTCAGTTTGTTCATATAGGGGCGTACACTTTTGTAGGAGGTATGTCTAGTATTCGTCAAAACGTTCCTCCGTTTGTGAAAGCAGCTAGAAATCCTCTTTCTTATATTGGAGTGAATTCTATAGGTATGAAACGTAGAGGAGTGACCGAGGAAGATATCCGCAGCGCAGAAGAAATTTACAAGAAAATTTACATTCACAATTCAACTATCGCTAAAGGAATAGATGATGTGACGTTTACCGTGAAAGACTCAAAAATAAAAACTCAAATTTTAGAATTTATTAGTAATTCTAAAGGGGGCATCATTAAAAGCCCAATAAACTAGATGATATGGGAATACAAAACACTTCGGATATAAAAAATGGATTATGTATCGTTTATAGTAACGATATTTATAAGGTTATTGAATTTTTGCATGTAAAACCAGGAAAAGGTCCAGCGTTTATTCGTACTAAATTGAAAAGTTTAACTAATGGTAAAGTCGTAGATAACACTTTTCCATCTAGTGCTAAAATTGATGTGGTTCGTGTAGAGACTCGTAACTATCAGTATCTATACGGAGACGATGAAGGTTTTAATTTTATGAATACCGATGATTATGAGCAAATTTACTTGGAAGGTAAATTGATCGAAAATGCGGATTTAATGAAAGAAGGGGATATTTGTACCATTGTATTCCATGCGGATGAAGAACGTCCTTTAACAGCAGAACTTCCTAACTTTGTAAACTTAGAAATTACATACACTGAGCCCGGTGTAAAAGGAGATACAGCGACTAACTCATTGAAGCCAGCAACGGTTGAAACAGGTGCGGAAATTAGAGTTCCTCTTTTTATTAATGAAGGAGATAAAGTAAGAGTTGATACTAAAAAACGTGCTTACGTTGAACGTGTAAAAGCATAATTGAATAACTATTCAAAGTAAAGGAGCCCTTCATTAATGAAGGGCTTTTTTTATGCGAAAAAAAATTCTCCCAACAATGTGTTGGGAGAATTGATAATTTTTTTGTCTGTAACTATCCAATAATAGCTTTCATATCTGCAATCATTTTCTGTGGGTCTGCAGCTTTATAAATGCCCGAACCTGATACAAAAATATCTACTCCTGCATCAGCTACTCGGTCAATGTTATCTAACTTAACCCCCCCGTCAATCTCAATTTCTACGTGATCTAAGCCACGGTCAGAAAGCATGGCGCGTAACCTTTTAATCTTATCTAAGGCTGACTCAATAAATGATTGTCCCCCAAAACCTGGGTTAACTGACATGATCAGAATCAAATCTACATCACCTAAAATATCTTCAATAGTACTTAGCGAAGTACCTGGGTTTAATGAAACACCTGCTTTCGCTCCCGTGGCCTTAATTTGTTGAAGAGTACGGTGAATATGTGGACATGCTTCAATGTGAACGGTAATATAATCCGCTCCCGCTTCGGCAAAGTCTTCGATATAACGTTCCGGATTTTCAATCATTAAGTGCACGTCTAATGGAATAGAAGCACATTTTTTAATGGCTTTAACGATAAACGGACCAAAAGTGATGTTCGGAACAAAGTGCCCATCCATAACGTCTACGTGGTGTAAATCGGCACCGCCTTCTTCCATTAAAGTAATATCTTCTTGTAGTTTGCTAAAGTCTGCTGAAAGCAGAGATGGGGCGATTTTTTTTGGATTTGCCATAAAACTTGGTGTTGTGATGAAACCTGAAATTTATAGCTCGTAAAGATATATTCTTCTGTAATAAAAGAACTAAAGAGGTTCAGGTTTGTCTTCTGATGAATGGTAGAAATATATAATTTTGTAAACAAGTGAATATTATGGAAAAACGGTTTGATCAAGTTTCTTTATCTCAGTTAGATTCCGTGGCAATTGAATTAAAAGAAGTATTAAAAACGAATAAAGTGGTTTTGTTTTTCGGACATATGGGAGCAGGAAAAACTACTTTTATTAATGTGTTGTGTAAAGTACTGAAAGTAGAAGACGAGACAAGTAGTCCGACCTTTTCTATTGTAAACGAGTATCAAACCGAAAACAAGGAAGTGGTTTATCATTTTGATTTTTACCGATTAAAATCGGAGATGGAAGCCTATGATTTAGGATATGAAGATTACCTTTATAGCGGAAATGTGTGTTTAATCGAATGGCCGGAGAAAATTGAAAGTCTATTGCCTGAAGATGCGGTAGAATTCCATATGACCGGAATGGGTAAAAAACGAGATATTAAAATTATTTGGTAATGACAGAAGAGGAAAATCCATTAAAGAACTTGAGTCAGCAGGCATCATTAATGCCTAAAGAGCAACTTTTTGCTATTAGAAATGCAGATAGAAGATTGTTTATTGGAATTCCTAAAGAAACTTCTTTTCAAGAAAATAGAGTAGGATTAACTCCATCTGGTGTTAAAGTATTAACCAATAATGGTCACGAAGTTTGGGTGGAATTGAGCGCTGGCGAATCGGCAGGTTTTTCTGATCATGACTATAGTGAAGCAGGGGCACACATTGTAGAGTCAGCTAAAGAAGTTTTTCAAGCGCAAGTAGTGTTAAAGGTCGAGCCGCCATCATTAGATGAGGTGAAAATGATGACGCGAAAACAATTACTGATCTCAGCCCTCCAATTATCTATTCAACCAGAAGATTTTTTACGTCAACTTATCGATAAAAATATAACCGCTGTAGCTTGGGATTATCTTAGAGGCGCAGATGGCAGTTATCCTTTAGTAACCGCTATGGGTGAAATAGCCGGTAATACGTCTGTTTTAATTGCGGCTGAATATTTAAGTAAAGTCAATAATGGATTAGGCGCAATGTTAGGTGGTATACCTGGCGTTAAACCAAGTGAAGTGGTTATTATTGGAGCTGGAAGTGCCGGTGAATATGCCGCTAGAGCTGCCATTGGCTTAGGAGCTACCGTTAAGGTATTTGATGAAAACACGTATAAATTGCGGAGGCTGCAAAATCAAATTGGCCAAAAATTATTTACATCGGTCATTCAACCGGATGTGTTGACTGAAGCGCTATTAACTGCTGATGTAGCTATTGGTGCCGTTAGAGCTCCACACGGTCGTACTCCGTGTATGGTTAGTGATGAGATGGTTCAAGTAATGAAAAAAGGGTCTGTTATTATTGATGTCAGTATTGATCAAGGTGGATGCTTTGAAACGTCTGAAGTAACGAATCATGAACATCCTACTTTTGAGAAATATGGAGTTATTCATTACTGTGTTCCCAATATTGCCTCAAGAGTTTCTCAAACGGCTTCTATCGCTTTGAATAACATATTTGTTCCCATAATGCTTAACATTGGCAGAGAAGCTGGGATCGATAACCTTATTAAGCAAGATGAAGGCATACGCAATGGAGTGTATCTGTATAAAGGAATGATGACCAATAAATTTCTGAGTGATACCTATGGTATCCCTTTCAAAGATTTGGATTTGTTGATTTCTGCTATGGGATAGAAGTATAAAAAAATCCCACGCTAAAAAAATAACGTGGGAGTAAATAAAAAAAGCAGGTTGTTTTTAAATCATCAGTAAACCATAACCAATAACAGATCCGCCAACAATTACCCATACGGAACTTATTTTCGGGAACTTGAACGCAATGAGTATACTCATCGCCATTAACAGCCATGCTTTCCAATCTTCGCCAACATCGTAGCCAATTTTCAGTGTTACCGCAGCCATAATTCCTACCGCTGCTACATTGACAGAATCTAGAAAGTAAGACAAGGCCTTAGATTTACGTAGCCAAGGAATAATCTTTACCAATAGTCCAACTAAAAAGAACGAAGGCAAGAACATACCTAGACTGGCATAAACTGCGCCTGAAATTCCGTTTAATTGATAGCCTACAAAAGTGGCAGTGGTTAATACTGGCCCAGGTGTAAATTGGCCCATAGCAATAGCATCTAATAACTGTGGTTTAGTTAACCAGCCTAGTTTTTCAACCAGCTCTGCGTCCATGTAAGCAATGAGAACGTATCCACTACCAAAAAGAACCATGGCGATTTTAAAGAATACCCAAAAAATAGATGTGTTGGATAAGATCAATGTTTTTAAACCCATTAAGGGTAAAAAACTGTTTAATGATTTTGTGTGCGCTACATTCATTATCAAAGCGCCAATAGCACCTAATCCAATAATGACTAAAAACTCATCAATTCCATAAACCGAAGCACCTAACGAAATGACACCTATGATAGCCAGTTTCCATGTTTTTACTGCTTTTTTACCCAATTTATAAGTGGCGTTTAAAATAATACCTACAACTACGGGTTTAATACCATAAAAGAGCGGGGCAATGGCTGGTACCTCGCCATACGTGCCATATAGAATAGCGAGTATTAAGGTAAATACTACTGCCGGAAAAATAAACCCAACGCCACCCGCAATAAGGCCTAACCAACCTGCGCGAACATGACCAACGTGCATCGTCATTTGGGTGGAATTTGGTCCAGGTATTAAATTGGTAGCTCCTACCATATCCAGAAAGTATTGTTGGCTCATCCATTTTCGTTTTTCTACCACTTCCTTTTCCATCATAGCGATGTGTGCAGCAGGGCCACCAAATGCGATAAAACCTAATTTAAAGAATACGAGAAATACTTCTTTTACTTTTTGAAAGTCCATTGTTTTTTAGATTAATTGAATTCAGAACAAATATCTACCATTACTGGGAAGTGACATGGTATGAATGAAAAAACAATGGTATTTATTGCACTTGCTTTCTGTAGGTATTAGCCGTTATTGAGGTATGCCTTTTAAAGAATTTAATAAAGTGTGAATCGTCTTTAAACCCAAGAGAATGGGCTATTTCTATAATAGGAATATCGGTATAGGTTAAGTTTCTTTTTGCTTCAGTAATGAGATAGTTTGAAATAACCATAGAAGCTGATTTTCCCGTTT
>JBLFZF010000135.1:0-7135 GCA_047610145.1 Salibacteraceae bacterium
CTTGAACTTCTCGTCCAATTAGCTCTGCTTTTCTACAAGAAAAACTTACGGTCAATAATATAATAATGCTAAACGCAAGTAATATTCTCATAAATAGTGGATGGTATTCTGTGGTTGATTTATTCAGTAGGTACGTTGTCTAAAATCTCATTGTACAGTGCTTCAAACGGATCGCCATATTCATCTGGATCGTTTTCATGAACTAAAACGGGACATTCTTTAGCGTCTATGTGTGACTGTACCTCTTCGCTTAAGTCTGCATCTCCCACTATTAGAGCATCAGACAAATCGATAGCTGTTTTGTGTAAACCGTCATAAGAAATGGTATCCATATGAGTTAATAAATCATCTCCAATTCCATCAAATTGCAACTTTGATTTTAGTTTTGGATCTAAATCCCCATTTGGAGTTTCACTAAAGGCAGAATACACAATTTTGCTCTCGTTAAACAAGGGATCATCCTTGTATTGTGTTTTTATGTACAATGGAAGTAATGAAGCCATCCATCCATGACAATGAATGATGTCTGGTGACCAACCTAATTTTTTTACAGTTTCTAAAACACCTTTAACGAAGAAAATAGATCGCTCGTCATTATCCGGAAAAGCGTCTCCCATTTCATCAATTAAAAAAGCTTTACGCTGAAAATATTCTTCATTATCAATAAAGTAAACCTGCATTCTTGCCGGTTGAATTGATGCCACTTTAATGATTAATGGGTGATCTACATCATTGACCACCAAATTAATACCAGATAATCGAATGACTTCATGTAACTGGTGTCTTCTGGTATTAATTTTACCGAAACGAGGCATGAATGTTCTGATTTCCATCCCTTTTTCCATCATTCTTTGGGGCAGGTACCTACCTAAAGTTGACATTTCACTTTCTGGTACGTAAGGTGTTATTTCTTGCGAAACATATAGTATTTTGACTTTACTCATAAATGTGCTATTTGGCGCCTTGTATTGGTGAAATTTCGCACAAAAGTACTACTTTTTATAGTGATAATCAAGTTTTCAAATAGCTTTGCGTTTCAATCAATGCATGATTTAAAGTAGTTTAACAATGCTAGTTTACAGAACGTTTGAAGAGTTAAAGAGTTTCTTACAAGAACAAGTTGGTTTAGGAAAGGCAATTGGGTTTGTTCCTACAATGGGAGCATTGCACGATGGGCATATGTCTTTAGTTCAAAAATCTAAGGAATTAGCGGGGATTACGATATGCTCTATTTTCGTGAATCCCACTCAGTTTAATGTGTCCGAAGATTTAGAAAAATATCCGCGTACGGAAGAATCAGATCTGAAAGTGTTATTGAAAAATGATTGTGATGTTGTATTTATTCCAAGCGTAGATGAAGTGTACCCGATTAACTATGTTAGCCCTAGAATTGAATTAGGCGGAATTGATTTAATAATGGAAGGTATGGGTAGGCCAGGGCACTTTGATGGAGTTGTTCAGGTTGTAGGTCGTTTTTTTGAACAAATGAATCCTGATTTTTCTTTTTTTGGAGAGAAAGATTTTCAACAACTAGTGGTAGTTGAAAAAATGGTGAAAGAAAGAAACTTTAAAGTTAAAATTGTTTCTTGCGCTATAATGAGAGAACCCTCTGGACTAGCAATGAGTTCTAGAAATGTACGGTTGTCGGAGGCTGGGCTCATCTTGGCGCAAGAAATTTCGACACAACTTCGGAAGGTCAAGCAGCAGTTTACGAAAAAAAATACGTTAGAGATAGAGCATCAGGTAAAACTATTTTTTAATTCTCATCCGGATTTCAAACTCTCTTATTTTGAGATAGTGGATGAAACGTTTTTATTGCCGTTCAGCAATTCTGGATTAAAAGCGAGAGCTATAATTGCAGTGGAGTTAGAAGGTGTTCGTTTATTAGATAATTTAAGTTTAAATTAGTCTTTTTGAATAGTATCTTTGGTTTTCATTAGTTACGGATTAATAGTAATTTCGTAAAAATTTTTTTGAAAACGAATGCAAATAGAGGTTTTTAAATCAAAGATTCATCGTGTTAAGGTAACGGAAGCGGATCTAAACTATATTGGAAGTATAACCATAGATGAAGATTTATTGGATGCGGCTAATATGATTGAGGGGGAAAAAGTTCAGATTGTTAATATTAACAATGGTGAACGATTGGAGACGTATGCCATTAAAGGTGAGCGAGGTTCTGGTAAGATCTGTTTAAATGGTCCTGCAGCTAGAAGAGTTGCTGTGGGTGATATTGTAATTATTATTTCATACGGAATAATGGATTTTGAAAAGGCAAAAGTGTTTACCCCATCCATTGTTTTTCCTAATGAGGAAACAAACCTAATTAAATAAATATTTTGATAAAGAAAATCGTTATATCTACTTTGAAAATAGGCCTTCCATTGGGCTTAGGAGTTTACTTAGTCTGGTATTTTTTCAGTACACTTTCTGAGTTGGAGAAAGAACAAATTGAAGTAGCTGTGAAGCAAGCGGATTATTGGTGGGTTTTATTGTCTGCCATTCCAGCTATTTTAAGTCATGTAAGTAGAGCGTATCGCTGGAAATATACGCTAGACCCTTTGGGATATAAACCGGATTTTGCAAATAGTTTTTTTTCTGTCATGATTGGGTATTCTGTAAATCTCGCAATTCCTCGTTTAGGGGAAATTTCACGTTGTGGATTTATGAATCGATATGACAAAATTCCGCTGGACAAGTTGATAGGTACAGTTATTGCCGAAAGATTAGCGGATGCTATTATCTTACTCGGAACCATTACCGTTACCGTACTCATTCAGTACGATTTGATTAGTGACTTTGTGAATAATTTGCTTTCTGATAAATTCGGAAATGTGTCGGGAACATTTGTCTTTTTAGTAATGTCAGGACTCCTTTTAGCGGGATCAGTCAGCTTATATTTAATCTATAAAATAGATTGGAAAATAAAGATATTAATTACAGTTCAAAACTTATTTAAAGGTGTTATTTCAGGAGTGGCTTCTATATTGACCATGAAAAATAAAGGGTGGTTTTTAGCGCACACGGTCTTTATTTGGATCATGTATTTCTTTATGTTGTATCTGAACTTTTTTGCTTTGGAAGAAACCTCGTCTATATCTTTTGGTGCTGCGTTAACTGCATTTACTTTGGGAGGATTGGCGATGGCTTTAACTAACGGTGGAGTAGGAGCATACCCTTTAGCTATTCAAGCAGCATTGTTGATGTATGGATATAGTGAAGCGGCAGGTGCCGCATTAGGTTGGATTATGTGGATTGCACAAACCTTGTTAATCATTGTTTTGGGTGCTGGATCAATGCTCTTGATGCCAATTTATAATAATCGCAAGAACGCTAATGATGAAGTTAACCCAGTCTAAAATACATGTTCTTGACCAATTAAAAACACAAGTAGATTCTTGGAAACAACAAGATGAAAAAGTAGTGTTTACTAATGGTGTGTTCGATTTACTACATCGCGGTCATATTGCTTACCTAGAACAAGCGGCTTCTTTGGGAACGAAATTTATAATCGGGGTAAATGCTGATTTGAGTGTGAAAACATTGTCAAAAGGGCCTGCTAGACCTATTAAAGATGAGTATAGCAGAGCGGTTATTTTAGCAGCTATGCAGTTTGTAGATGGGGTAGTTATTTTTGGAGACAGTACGCCTCAAAATCTAATTGATTCGTTGCAGCCCCATGTGTTGGTAAAGGGTGGTGATTATGACCCTATGGAACAAGATATAACGAGTAAAAAATATATTGTAGGTAGGGAAACTGTTTTTAATAATGGAGGAACGGTCCAAGTCATTCCTTTTTTAGAAGGGTTTTCTACCACAGCGATAGAGCAAAAAATAATTGCATTAAATAAGTAGTTCTTTTCTTTAATCTAACCCCGTATTTCAAATGTTAACAACGTTCACATTGTCAATTCTTTTAGCAATGTTCTACAGTTATTGCCATAAAGTAAGGTTATTTTTGAGGTGTAAATCTGAACGATGGCAAAAATAAAAAAAGCGTTTATCTGTCAAAATTGTGGAAGCAATTCACCACAATGGGTAGGGAAGTGTAATGCATGTGGCGAGTGGAATACTTACGTGGAGGAGATAATTTCCGTACCAGAAAAAAAGAGTTTTGCTGAAAAATTAACCGATAAGAAAACAACAAAACCTATAGCGATCCAAAATGTGATGTTTGAAGATTTACCCCGAATTAAACTGGTAGATCTTGAATTAGATAGAGTCTTAGGTGGTGGCGTAGTTCGCGGTTCCGTTACTTTAATTGGAGGTGAGCCAGGTATTGGTAAATCTACCTTGATGCTTCAGTTAGCTCTTTCCGTGAATATGAAAGTCCTCTATGTCAGTGGGGAAGAAAGTGCCTCTCAAATAAAAATGCGTGCGGATAGAACCGGTATTACAAATGATGAATGTTACGTTGTGAATGATAATTCACTAGATATTTTATTCAATCATTTTAGAGACTTAGAACCGGAGATTGTTGTTATTGACTCTATTCAAACGTTGAGTTCTCCTTTATTGGAAGCTTCGGCTGGTAGTGTTAGTCAAATTAGGGAATGTACTAGTCAACTTATTAAATATGCCAAAGAATCTGGAGTTCCTGTTTTTATTATTGGCCACATTACAAAAGATGGGAATATTGCTGGGCCTAAGGTTTTAGAGCACATGGTAGATACGGTGCTGCAATTTGAAGGGGATAGAAATCATCTGTTCAGATTAGTGAGATCTATCAAAAATAGATTTGGTTCTACCAATGAATTAGGTATTTATGAAATGCAAGGAACAGGATTACGACAAGTATCAAACCCCTCTGAAATTTTGATTTCCACGCATGATCAACATCTAAGTGGAATTGCAATTGGAGCTATTACCGAAGGTTTAAGACCTATGTTGATTGAGGCTCAGGCTTTGGTGAGTACGGCTGTTTATGGAACTCCTCAACGTTCGGCAACCGGTTATGATTTAAGAAGGTTAAATATGTTGTTAGCTGTTTTAGAAAAAAGATGTGGCTTCAGATTAGGTACCCAAGATGTTTTTTTAAATATGGCTGGTGGTATCAAGGTAGATGACCCATCTATAGATCTGGCAGTAGTTTGTGCTATTTTATCCTCAAGTGAAAACATGTCAATTTCGGGTAAGGTTTGTTTTGCTGGTGAAGTTGGTTTGTCTGGTGAAATACGACCTGTTGCGCGAATTGAGCAACGAATTCAAGAAGCCGAAAAGTTAGGTTTCGAACGAATTTTTGTTTCTACCTACAATAAGATACCGGAAATGAAGGCTGTTAAAATTGATATTAAATTGGTAAAAAAAGTGGATGATGTTTTTCAAGATTTATTTGGATAACATTACCCGAACATACGCTATAATTTGGCTAATGGATGTGTCAATCTTTCTGCCGTCATCAATTCTAATTTAACCGAACCTACAATTACTTTGGCTTCAATTAAAACGGGTATTTTATTCTTGTCGTCAGATATATAGACCATTAAATCTTCTTCATCACTAAACACTCGTCCTTCAATTACAACGGGTTGAAATTTGAAGCATCTGTACTTACCCGACTTAATTTCTATAGTTTCTTTCCCTATGTACCGAATGCGTACGGCTTCTACTATTCCATCTACAAAAGCATTAAAGGTGAGTATATCTCCTACTTTATAATGATCAATATCAATACTTCGTGCGTAATAATAGGCGCTTATTAAATCTTGAATTCCTACAGGTACTTTTACAGTGTCTCTTTTTTCTGTAGAAACTTGATTGTTTTCATGATCGAAATTGTATTCCTGATTAAATACAAAACCACCTTCATCTACATGTCTAACAAAACGATAGGGTTGTAATGTTGCGGTATTCATATACGTAACATAGGAATCTCTTACTTTAAAAAAGAAATCAAAAGTTCCGGTGCTATACCCTTTCCCCTCTACCTTAGTACACAGTTTCCCATTTATGGTGTGCCACCCTGTAGTTACTTCAACTGTTGCTCTACCTGCATGAATTATTCCGTAATGGGCTAAGTATTCTAGTTTCTCTCCTTTTGAAAATACTTGGTATTCAACAATTTTTAAATCTGTAAATTCATGACCAACAGGGCTGGGAGTAAATGCCAGTTGACTAAAACCGGCAAGCATGACTAGTAAAAGTACTGGCGTTTTCATAATGTAGTTTTAAGAGTAACCGTTTTTCATTAAATTTAGTGTTTCCTTTTCAAATGTTATGCCGAAATTTTAGCCAAACCAACCATCTCGGTCTAAAGACCTATATTGAATCGCTTCTGCAATATGTGGCGCTTGAATTTTTGCGGCACCCTCTAAATCAGCTATAGTTCGAGCTACTTTAAGTATTCGGTTATAAGAGCGAGCTGAAAAGCCAAGACGTTCTACCGCGTTTTTTAGCAATTGTTCTCCCATTTCATCTACTAAGCACCATATTTTCATTTGTTTAGGCTCCAATTGTGCGTTGCAAAAAATGCCGTCTAATGTTTCGTATCTATTGTTTTGAATATCCCTAGCTTTCATTACACGTTCTCTAATTGCCTGACTATTTTCGCCATCTGCTCGTTTTCGTAATTCTTCATAAGGAACACTACTCACTTCCAAATGAAGATCAATTCGATCCATTAAAGGGCCGGAAACTTTATTTAAATAGCGTCTGACGGATTGTTCACTATCCTTAGAAGATGAAGCATCGTAAAAGTCTCCACTCGGAGAAGGGTTCATGGAGGCAACAAGCATGAATGAAGCAGGGAAATCAACGGTCATCATAGCTCTAGATATGGTTACATATCGATCTTCAAGCGGTTGACGCAAAACTTCTAAAACAGTTCGTTTAAACTCGGGTAACTCATCTAGAAATAATATTCCATTGTGGGCTAAAGAAATTTCTCCTGGTTTAGGGTTAGACCCACCTCCTACAAGAGCCACATCAGAAACCGTATGATGTGGATGCCTGAATGGCCTTTGGGTGATTAGGGAGGTTGACTTTCCGAGTAGTCCAGAAACTGAATGGATTTTGGTGGTCTCTAGAGCTTCTTCTAATGTAAGGGGAGGTAATATAGTTGGTATTCTTTTGGCTAACATGGTTTTACCTACCCCGGGAGGTCCAATCATAATGACATTATGTCCACCTGCAGCTG
>JBLFZF010000136.1:0-7104 GCA_047610145.1 Salibacteraceae bacterium
AAGCCATATGATTCACCCCAAAAACATCTTGGAAATTGGAACGTTCACTGGTTATTCAGCTATTTGTTGGGCAGAAGGCTTACAAAAAGATGGAGCCATTCATACCATTGATATTAATGAAGAGTTAGAAGAATTAGCTTCTACATACGTGGAAAAGTGTGGATATAAAGATCAAGTACATTTTCATATTGGAAATGCGCTTGAAGTCATCCCTACGCTAAAAAAAGAATGGGATATCGTTTTTTTAGATGCCGATAAATCCAACTATATCAATTATTACAATCTCATTTTTGACCACGTTAAAAAGGGAGGCTATATAATTGCAGACAATGTTTTATGGAACGGCAAAGTAATTGATCAATCTACTCATAATGAAATAGATACCCGATCTATTTTAGCATTTAATAAAATGGTTCAAGAAGATGACCGAGTACAAAACGTACTTCTTCCTATTCGGGATGGACTTATGGTCGCAAGGAAACTATAGCAAAGGACACCCTCTTTTTTTGAAATTTTTTTTCGTTATTTCATCATTATTCAAAATTTTAGACCCGCTTTAATTGGAAACTCCCAATTTGTGGTATATGTTTGTAGGGAACCTAAACTAAAATTGTGAGTGATTTCAGTGGGTTTAAATTATCATCCATGTTAAGAAAAGTTTATTATTCTATTCCTTCCTCTTGGAGGTTCTGGGTTAGGCGAATTGTATTTTTACCAGAAGATTTATTTTCGAAAAAGTCGAGTTTAATTCCACCTAAAGGTTTAATTTACACAGGTAGAGGCGACTTTATAGGCCAAGGTAATAAATATGTTTCTCTTTTTAAAGAACATGGCGACTTGCAATCGGATGCTACATTCTTAGATATTGGAAGTGGTATTGGACGAGTAGGTATTCCATTAACCCAACACTTATCTCACAAAGCAGAATATCACGGATTTGATGTTATTGAATTAGGAGTTTCCTGGTGTAAAAAGAATATTACGGCTAAGTTCCCGAATTTTAAATTTAGCTATGTTCCATTATTGAACGATTTATATCGCAACAATGGAGAAGATGCTGCAAACTATAAATTTCCTTATCCGAGTAATCATTTTGATTTTGCCTGTTCTGTTTCTGTTTTCACTCACATGCTACCAAGAGAGGTCGCTAATTACTTCAATGAGTTAGAAAAAGTCATGAAACCAGGGGGTAAAATATTTGCGACTTTCTTTATTCTAAATGAGTTAAATTCCAATTTAATGGCTTCCAGCAAGGGCTTTAATTTCAATCACAAGCTAGATGGCTATTATTTAATGGATGCTAACGTTAAAGGGGCCAATGTGGCCTTTGAAGAGGAGTATTTACTGAATGAAATTATCAAAAGTAACCGATTCAAAGTGGTAACCAAAAGTTATGGGCACTGGTGTGGCAGAGATGAGTCAGAAAGTTTTGATTTTCAAGATGTCTATATAATTGAGAAGTTGTAGCTATTTTTAATAGCCACTCAATCTAGACTCATACCAGAGTCGTCAATCCAATGCGATAATGTTCGGATCTTGGCTATTCGTATTTTTAATTTATAACTGATCTATTCTATTAACTCTGCTTCGCAAAACGAGATCTAAACTCACCATAGCCGCCATTGCTTCAACAATAGGAATTGCTCGAGGAACAACACAAGGGTCATGTCTACCTTTTGCCGCTAGCTGAATAGCTTCATTGGTTACGGAAACTGTTTCTTGCGCTTTTTGAATAGTGGCCACCGGTTTAAAGGCTACATTAAAAGTAATTGGAGAACCATTTGAAATTCCTCCTTGAATCCCTCCTGAATTATTAGAATTCGTTTTAACCATACCTTCATCTACAAAAAAGGAATCATTTTGCTGACTACCGTATTCACTACACCCTAAAAATCCACTACCAATTTCAAATCCCTTAACGGCATTTATACTCAACATAGCTTGCGCCAACAAGGCATTATATTTATCGAAAATGGGTTCTCCTAAACCTGGAGAAATACCATTTATCACACAGTGAATTACGCCACCTAATGAATCTCCCTGATTCTTAGCTTCTAAAATGGACTGTTCCATTTGAATAGCCATATCTGTGTTCGGGCATTTTACCAAATTTTCTCTAAACTCTATAATATCTTTAAATGCCACCTCTTCTGATAAGCTAATTTTCCCTACGCTTTTTGTATACGCTAATACTTCGATACCCTTAATAGCTAGAACCTGTTTAGCCACAGCCCCTCCAACAACTCGGCACGCGGTTTCACGAGCAGAAGATCTTCCTCCCCCTCTGTAATCTCTAATTCCAAATTTACTTTCGTAAGTAAAATCTGCATGTGAAGGTCGATACACTTTCTTTAATTCACTATAATCTTTAGATCTATGATCCTTATTTTTAATGAAAAATCCGATAGGAGTTCCTGTAGTTTTCCCTTCAAAAATACCCGAATAAAACACTACTAAATCGGTTTCACTTCTGGGAGTAGAAATATCTGACTGGCCTGGTTTCCTTCTGTCTAATTCTAATTGAACCGCTGCTAGGTCAATGTTTAAACCCGCAGGGCACCCTTCAATTACGCCACCAATTCCAACACCATGGCTTTCACCAAATGTGGTTAGTTTGAATATATGTCCGAATGAACTGCTCATTAAAATTAGCGATTAGGATAATGACTACCTTCAGAATCTATGTGATTGTTGGTTAGTTTAACTTCAGTAACCAAATATTTAGTTTCACCTAGCCATGGAAATAAAAAATATTTTTCTTTGTAATATAACTTTACTGGCTGGCCAGTAAAGTCTTCTACTTTTAGAATTAAAGCAGAGTCATTAGGAATTGAAAATTCAAACGACTCATGTAAAGTTCCTTTACCCTTAACCGCGCCAAAAGCATTTACATTTAATTGGCCTTCATAGGTTTTAAAAATAGTGCCTCTCCTGCTTATTTTAATTATGGTGCCTGCCCTCACTCCTTCGCTATAAGTACCAAAGTAAAAGAACGACATAATGGCAATGAACAACAGGACTACAATTGCGATAAATTTTTTCATGTTTTCTATTTATTTGAGGTTATGCTTGTTCTTCCCAAATCATGGACAAGTTAATAATAGTTTTCACAGCCTTTTCCATATCTTGAACACTTACCCACTCTTTTTTAGAATGAAATGCATGTTCTCCTGCAAATATATTAGGACAAGGAAGTCCCATAAATGACAATTTTGAACCATCTGTTCCTCCTCGTATACTTCCTCTTTTAACGGGTACACCAGCTCGGGCAATTGCCTTCATAGCATATTCTGTTACTTCAGGATGCTGATCCAATACATTTTTCATATTTCTGTATTGTTCCGTTATAGTAAATTTATAAGTAGATTGAGGGTAAAAGTGCATTACATTTTTCACTATGTTTTCTAGCTCTGCTTCAAACATTTTTAATTCTACCTCCTTAAAAGACCTTACAATAAAAGTCAATTTAGCCCCTTCTGCAGTAGAGTTGCACTCTAACGGATGAATAAATCCCTCTCTACCTTCGGTCGACTCTGGAGAGAGTCGGTCTTTAGGTAATTTAGCAATAATGTCTCCGGCAATCTTTACTGCACTTTCCATTTTCCCGAAAGCAAAACCTGGATGAGCACTCACACCTGTAATTTCAATGGCTACCCCATCTGCCGAAAATGTTTCATCTTCAATAGAACCAAGCGTTTCCCCGTCAATAGTATAGCCAAAATCAGCACCTAGTTTTTTAATATCCACTTTATCTGCTCCCCTTCCAATTTCTTCATCTGGAGTAAATAAGATACGAATACATGCGTGCTTAACCTCTGGATTTTCCGTAAAGAAATGCATCGCATCCATTATTTCTGCGACACCTGCTTTATTATCTGCACCTAACAAGGTTAAACCAGATGCCGTAATAATATCATTGCCATATTGCGCTTTTAAATCTGAATGTTCTGAAGCCTTAATCACCACGCTAGAATCATCTGGTAACACTAAATCAGCCCCTTGGTAATTAGTGTGAATAATTGGCTTTACATTAGTACCAGAAGCATCTGGAGAGGTGTCCATGTGCGAACAAAAACAAATAACAGGAACATTATCTTTTTCCGTATTTGCAGGTAACGTAGCATACACATAGCCCCATTCATCCATAGCCGCATCTGAAATACCCATAGCTATTAGTTCTTCTACTAAGACTTTTCCTAAATCCTTCTGCTTTATTGTAGATGGAATGGTGGTGGAGTGCACGTCACTTTGAGTATCAATTTTAACGTATTTCAAAAACCGATCAACAGCAGTGTGATGTATATTCATTCAGGTATATTTTTATTTAATAAGATTCAAGTTACGTTACAAAGACATCAGCCCCTCAATTTTTTCGGCTAATCTATACGTAGCAATTACGGCTTCTGCGCTAGGCAGTTTATCCTTACCGGTAACACTCACATATTTTCCTGTTTTAGACTCTCTAAAGGTAACCACTGCTTTAGCCGTAAATAATTCTTCGGCTAATGCTAGGCTTCTATTGTTGTTTGGAATAATAAATTTAAACAGATATATGCTCGGAAATTTGTGATGTTCTTCCAGCTGCTTTTCTAACTTTTGGTAAAATTCGTCCTTTTCACTCATGATTATCTGATTTGTTACAAATGTAAGGGTAAGCACATTTTTATTAAATGTAAATACCACAAAAATTAATCATTTTACATCTTAGGTTGGCTATGCCTTAAATCACATTCACTAACTTACCTTTGCACAAAATTGTACTACGTGAAGTTCGAAGATTTAAACATAAACAATACGCTTTTAAACGCTATTGAAGAAATAGGACATGAGACTCCGACTCCCATTCAAGAGAAAGCATTTCCTGTTATTATGTCGGGTAAAGATATCATTGGTATTGCACAAACCGGTACTGGAAAAACGTGGGCTTATCTACTTCCTTTAATTCGTTTGTACAAATACAACAAGGGTATGCATCCTACCATGCTGATTTTAGTACCTACACGTGAATTGGTGCTTCAAGTAATGGAAGAAGCAGAAAAGCTAACCGAATTCTCTAATTTAAGAGTGGGTGGGTTTTATGGCGGAACGAACATTAATACCCAAAAAGAAAAAGCATATGCTGGTCTTGATTTAGTGGTAGCTACTCCAGGAAGGTTGTTTGATTTAGGACGCACTGGAGCACTCCGTTTAAAAAAGGTGAATAAACTCGTTATTGATGAAGTAGATGAGATGATGAACCTTGGTTTTAGAACTCAGCTTAATGCCATTTTCGAGCTACTCCCTGAAAAGCGACAAAACATTATGTTCTCGGCTACCATGAATAGTGAGGTAGATAAACTGATTCACGGTAAATTTATTAACCCCGTAAAAATAACCATCGCACCTACTGGAACACCCATTCAAAAAATTGAACAAAGCGTATATAATATTCCTAACTTTAATTCAAAAGTGAATTTGTTAGCTCATTTTATTGAAAATGAGGAGACATTCACAAAGGTTTTGGTTTTTGTAAAGAACAAAAAATTTGCCGATCGACTTTTTGAACGCGTTGAAATGGAATATCCTGAAATTAGTCGTGTTATTCACTCTAATAAAATGCAGAACTACCGGATTCGTTCGGTAAAAGCGTTTCAAGATGGAAGTTGCCGAATATTAATCGCGACCGATATTATTGCTCGTGGTATTGATGTAGAAGGAGTTACACATGTTATAAACTTTGACCTACCTGAACATCCAGAAAACTATATGCACCGAATTGGGCGTACAGGGAGAGCCGAAGAAAGTGGAGCTGCTCTATCTTTCGTGACCGAATTAGACCAAGGCTTACTTCAGAACATTGAGGGTTTAATGAAGATTAAGGTCAATGTTATTGACTTACCCAAAGAGATCGTATTGCGAGACGATTTAATTAAAGAGGAAATACCTGATAATTTTGATCGATCTTATGTTACTGGATCTAAGAAGCCAGAACTAGCCCCAGGGTTTCATGAAAAGAAAGAAAAGAACAAAAAGGAAAATGTACGGGGTGTGTATCGTGAGAAACTAAAAAAGAAGTATAAAAAACCAAAGACCAGAGGACAAAAAAGAAAATAGTTTGCTCGGGGTCCCATTTTCTAAACCTATTGTTAGGAGGTAATTGTACAGTCGGTTTATTAACTACAACGGTAATTAAGTATGCATATACCCTAGATTGCTTGCCTTTTATTTTATTAAATTATACCACTAGAGCTACTTTAATAAACTAGAATCAAATAATAAAAATATGGGCAAGAAAATTATTTCGAGTATTATAATAGGCAGCATAATCGGCATTGGCACTTTTTATTTTTGGGCAAGTTCTCCAACTATTGAAGAAAACTCTTTCAATCTCATCGTCAATAATGAAGATGCTTCTTCAGAAAATAAAGCAGACACGTTTTCAATAATCACTTTTAATATTGGATACTTGTCTGGAATGACTAATAATATTTCAGTGGATCGATCAGCCGATTTATTTACACAAAACCTCAACAAGAGTCTTTCCCTTTTTCAACAAATCAAACCTGATTTTATTGCCTTACAAGAAGTAGATATTAATTCTGATAGAAGTTTTAACACTAACCAAGTGAGTGAAATTCTAACACATCAACCCTTTAGATTTTCTGCCACTGTAGTGAACTGGAATAAAACGTATGTTCCTTTTCCGTATTGGCCCATACGTCAACAGTTTGGTCAAATAATTTCTGGTCAAGCCGTACTTTCTCAATACCCAATTGTGAAGAACGAGATCATTCCGATGGAAAAACCGGTAGATAATCCGTTTTATTATAATGCCTTCTATTTAGATAGGTTAGCACAAATAACAACCATAAAAATAAACGGAAAAGAACTCGTAATCATTAATGTACATTTAGAGGCTTTTCATGCCAACACAAGAGACCTTCAAGTCAAACAAATTCTAAAAGCCTTTCATACTTATTCTCAAAACTACCCAGTGATAGTCTGTGGTGATTTTAATAGTACGCCACCTGGGGCAAAACTACCATATCAAGACGATCATGTAATTCAAACGCTTTTAGCTGATTCTGAAATGGAAATGGCCATTAATTTAGAGCAAAACCAAGA
>JBLFZF010000137.1:0-7040 GCA_047610145.1 Salibacteraceae bacterium
GCCACGTACCAATTATTTCTCGGCCGTATTGAGAATTAGAAATGCCGCTGCTTTTGCCGTGCATGAGTATTTTAACCAAAAGGGTTTTGTATGGATGCATACGCCAATCATTACCGGTTCGGATGCCGAAGGAGCAGGAGAGATGTTTAAAGTAACTAACTTTGATATCAATGATGCGCCTAAAACCGAAGACGGGGAAGTTGATTTTTCGAAAGACTTTTTTGGAAAAGCCACTAATTTAACCGTTTCGGGTCAGTTAGAAGCAGAACTGGGAGCTATGGCTTTGGGTGAAGTATATACGTTTGGACCTACGTTTAGAGCAGAGAATTCAAATACTACGCGTCACTTAGCTGAGTTTTGGATGGTAGAGCCAGAAGTGGCATTCAATGATTTGGATGACAACATGGATTTGGCAGAAGACTTCTTGAAGTCTGTGATTAAATCTATTTTAGATAAGTGTGGAGATGATTTGGCTTTCTTAAGCAAGCGCTTAATGGAAGAAGAAAAGGTGAAGCCTGTGGCTGAGCGTTCCGACATGGAGTTGATTGAAAAGTTACAGACGGTCGTTGATAATGACTTTGAACGTGTTTCGTATACAGATGCCATTCAGATCTTAAGAAACTGTAAGCCAAACAAAAAGAAAAAATTCAATTACTTAATTGACGAGTGGGGTGCAGATTTACAATCGGAACACGAACGCTATTTAGTAGAGAAGCACTTTAAAAAACCGGTAATTTTATTTGATTATCCAGCAAATATCAAGGCTTTCTATATGCGTGAAAACGAAGATGGAAAAACGGTACGAGCCATGGATATTCTTTTCCCAGGAATTGGCGAAATGGTTGGTGGTTCGCAACGGGAAGAGCGTTACGATGTGCTTTTAAATAAAATCAAAACCATGGGTATTGACGAAGAAGAGTTAGCGTGGTATTTAGATACCCGTAAATTCGGAACCGCTCCACACAGTGGGTTTGGTCTAGGTTTTGAACGTTTGATTTTATTTCTTACCGGAATGAGTAACATTAGAGATGTAATTCCGTTTCCGCGTACTCCTGGAAATGCAGATTTTTAATCGGAAACGAGAAGACAGAAATCGGAAGATGGCACTTTAGTTGCACTCAGCGGATTTTGTACAGACTTGCGGTTTTTATATAAAGTAAAGTGATTTAGAGTATGTCGGTAATAGAAGAAGGTGGTATTAAAAATGTTCCGAACGGTTTTTCGGGAGAGGTGAAATGGGAAAGTCCATCCAATATTGCTTTGGTGAAATACTGGGGTAAAACAGGAAATCAAATTCCGGCTAATCCATCTATTAGTTTCACTTTAAGGGAGAGCAAAACTAAGACACAGATAAAATATAGTCAACGTAAAGAGGTCGGTGAGGGACCGCAAGTATGCTTTTTCTTTGAAGGAAAAGTAGCAGAACAGTTTGGGGAGAAAACCTTTTTGTTTTTGAAAAAGGTGCAAGCCTATTTTCCATTTTTAAGTCAGCTAGAGTTGACCATAAATACTGAAAATACATTTCCGCATTCGAGTGGAATTGCCTCTTCAGCCTCAGGTATGAGTGCTATGGCTTTGTGCTTAATGAGTATGGAGAAGAAGCTGAACCCTGAAATTACAGAAGAATACTTTTTTCAAAAGGCGTCTTTTATTGCACGCTTAGGATCAGGTAGCGCGTGCCGTTCGGTATATGGTGGGTTAACCACTTGGGGCGAAAGCACTTTAGCCAATTCGAGTAACGAAATAGCCGTTCCATTAATGGATACGCATAAAGTATTTGATGATTTTCAAGACACGATTTTGTTAATTGAACGTGGGCAAAAAGAAGTGTCGAGTACAGTAGGTCATGGCTTAATGCATAATAACCCATATGCAAATACACGTTTTAAACAAGCTCAAGACAATACCACTCTATTAAATGAGGTTCTGAAAAGTGGAAACTTAGAAGAGTTTGGCGCCTTGGTAGAAAGTGAGGCCCTTACTTTACATGGTATGATGATGACTTCTACTCCGTACTTCATGTTAATGAAACCAAACACTGTTGCGGTGATTCATGATTTATGGGCATATAGAAAAGCGACTGGAAATCAGGTGTATTTCACATTAGATGCCGGTGCAAATGTGCATTTATTATATCCAAAATCAGAGGCAGATGAAGTGCTTCATTGGATTAAAAATGAGTTGGTTGGCTATTGTGAGAACAAGATGTATATTTGTGATGCTGTAGGTTTTGGGCCGCAGTCTATTTAATATGATTAAAGAAGCACTTTTTCATTCTAAAATTCTACTCTTTGGGGAGTACGGAATCATTCAAGATTCTATGGGTTTATCCATACCGTATAAGGCGTATATGGGGGAATTGAAATATGATCAAACAGATAGCGAACAAGCCCTAGATTCTAACAGACACTTGGTGAAATTTCATCAGCATTTGTTAGCAATGGCCGATGCAAAAGAACTACCTGTTTCATTAGATTTACTGCGTTTTGGTAAGGATATTGAATCTGGAATGCACTTTGATTCCACCATCCCGCAAGGATACGGAGTAGGGAGTTCAGGGGCTTTAGTTGCGGCTATTTATGATAAGTATGCGGTAGCGAAATTAGATCCAAATAACAATCTTTCTTCAGAAGATATTATAAAATTAAAATCTGCTTTTGGTACGATAGAATCTTATTTTCATGGGAAAAGCTCTGGAGTTGACCCATTGATTTGTTACTTGAAATTACCGGTTTTAATTAAGTCGAAGAGTGATGTAAATACCATTGGTATTCCGGCAGAGAAAGAAGGGAATGGCGCCATATTTTTGATGAATACAGGTACGATAGGAGAAACCCAAGGAATGGTTAATATTTTCATGGAACGTATGAAACAAGAAGGTTTCCGTAACATGATTAAAAAGGACTTTAAGAAGTATAACGATCAATGTATTTCTGCTTTCTTAGAAGGAGAAACTCAACCTTTGTTTGATAGTTTAAAACACTTGTCTTCTTTAGTTCTCCAAAATTTTAAACCAATGATTCCATCAAACTTCCAGAAATATTGGGAAGATGGATTAAAATCAAATGCCTACTATTTAAAGCTTTGTGGCTCTGGTGGTGGTGGGTTTATTTTAGGTTTTACGCGCGATTTCCCAAAAGCGCAAAAGATGCTTCAAGGTCAAGAACTCGAAGTAATCTATACGTTTTGAGTCCCCTCTTTAATAGACGTCAACGATACGCCATTTTTAAGTCGTGGTATTTACTGCGATTAGTTAGGTGGTATAGTGTATTGTCGATAATGATAGCTCAATATTTATCTGCGTTGTTTTTACTTAATCCAGAAGAAGATAAGCTCCAGTTATTGCTAGACCCTGAATTGCATATTTCTATTTTTGCTACCGCTTTTATTATAGCTTCCGGTTTTATTATCAATAGTTTTTACGATTTAGAGCGCGATACAATTAACCGTCCAGATCACGTAATTTTTAGTCGAATGGTTAGTCAAACTACCTGTTTGAATATGTATTTTTTCTTCAATACAGTGGGTGTAGTGATGAGTTTTTATGTCGGAAAAAGTGTGATGCTGTTTAATTTTTTGTTTAGTATAGCGCTTTGGTTTTATTCGCATAAACTCAAGAAAAAAGCTTTTTTAGGAGAGTTATCTGCGGCATTACTAAATATAACTCCGTTTTTTGTAGTCGTTATTTTTTACCGAACTTTTCCGTTCGATATCTTTTTATATCTCAGTTTTATTGGTTTAATAATCATCATTAGAGAGATTATTAAGGATGTGCTTTCTGAAAAGGGCGACTTGATATTTGGTTACGAAACGTTGCCTATAAAAGTGGGTATGCGCGCTACAAAGCAAACTATTGCTTTGTTTATGCTGATGACAATCATTCCGTTTTCGGTACTGTTTAAACTGCATGGATTCACCATGGTTATGGGCTACTTCTTTTTAGGAGAGGTAGTTATTGTGGTTAGTTTGTTTTTATTGAAAAATGCGTCTACCACCTCGCAATTTGAACGGTTGAATATGATTTATAAATTGCTCACGATAGCTGGCGTATTAAGTATTCCGTTGGTTTAGATGCTACCTAATCAAATACACTTCTCCAGTTAGTGTAACACTTTCAGATTTAATTCCGGTATTGTACCAGATCACATACGAGTATACCCCCGTAGCAGCTTCTTTACTTCCTACTGTTCCGTTCCATGAATTTGTCATGTCAAAGGACTCAAACACGAGCGAACCCCAGCGGTCATAAATAGCAATTCTAAACTTTCGAATGCCTTCTCCTTTTATAGTAAAATGTGTGTTGATATTATCTGTACTTCCCGGAGAAAAAGCATTTGGAATAAATGGTTGTGATTCACAGGGGTTAATAATGAACTCTGTATAGGTTTCACACAAGCCAGGGGAGGTAATTGTAAGGCTATACAAACCTCTATTCATGAAAACGTTAAAGCTATCTGTACTTCCTGTACTCCATAGGTAGGTATGTTTGGGTAAATCGAATGATTTCGTGACTTCTTCGCCAAAACAAATGGTGGTATCATTACCGAGGTCAGCTTCTGCAGGTGTATCAACAATCACAATAAAGGTATCGTATACAGCGCCACAAATGTTACTTAACTCGTAGCTGTAAACTGCGTTTGAATCAAAAATTCGAGTATATAAACGGAAGCCATCCATCCAAATAATACTGTCGCTAGTGGAAGGGTTAAAAGCTTGGGAAAAGGAGAGCCCTTCACAAAAAATGGTGTCGTTTCCTGGGCTAGTTATTTTAGGGATATCAATTTCCGAAATAAAAATAGAATCGCTAAATGTGCCGCAATTATTACGAGTAGCTACAGAGTATAAGCCAGGTTCAAACACGTTTTGAATGGTATCTGT
Source organism: Salibacteraceae bacterium (assembly GCA_047610145.1). Lineage (GTDB taxonomy): Bacteria > Bacteroidota > Bacteroidia > Flavobacteriales_G > Salibacteraceae > CAJXZP01. Next base: position 4,879 of record JBLFZF010000137.1, read on the forward strand.
AGTGCCATCATTCCATGTCCAAGTAGCCGTGCTAGGTACGTTTAGAGAAATAGTATCTCCTTTACATACGTTGGTATCGGGTCCTAGTGAAACGAAAATAGGTTCCTGATAGGCAATGTTTACCGTGTCATCATCAAATCCACACAAATTGGTAACTTGAACCCAGTAAGTGCCGCTAGTATTAGCTAAAATGGAGGGAGACACATCGCCATTATTCCATAAAAAAGTAGATCTACTCCAAGCGGTACTTAACGTTTGAAGGTTGGTAATGCAGTAAATACTGTCGGGTCCAATATAGGTGATAGGTGAAGTGTCGTAATCCACGTTAATGGTATCTGTAAAAGTTCCACACACATTTGTGACACTGAGCTTATAGGTGTAAACGGTATTTATTTGGGTCGTATTTAGGGTGTTCCCATTATTCCATAAATAACTGTTTCCAATTATATTACTGGATAGATTATAGGTATCTCCAGTACATAAAACAGTGTCTTGAGGACCTAAGTCGACTATTAAAAAAGAGTCAATTTCAATAGTAATAGTATCAGATGCGCTGCCGCAAATATTCGTTGTGGTTCCCCAGTAGGTAGTGTCTTGATTAGCCATAAGGAGACTTGAAACTTGATTATTGCTCCAGATATACGAGGCGTTGGCAGCTTGCATGAATAAAGAGATAGACGAACCAACGCATAGTGTCGTATCGTTTCCAAACTGCACAATGGGACTGGCTATAGTGAAAACATTTTTGGTGGCTGTTACCGAGCAATTACCTCTAGTTACCGTAACGGTTAGAAAATTGGTTCCGGTGATAGCCAAAATAGGAATTGTGTCTCCGGTTGACCATAAATAAGTAGAGCCAATAGTGTCTGTAGCATCCACTTGAATAGTATCTCCATCGCAAATAGTGGTATCTGATCCTATGTTTATTTGAGGAGATATAGTATTGGTCACTATAATTGTATCGATAATTTCACACTGGGTATTGAATGAAATATCATCTAGTCCAAAATCATTTCCTCCCCCCGCAGTATTTTGATTAGTGATACATAGGTTAACGGACGTGGTAGTTGGACCAGAGGTCCAGGTTTGAAAAAAGTTTTGCCAACTACATGTGGTATTACTCACATTATGGTTGGCTCCCATTGCGGCTCCGTTGGCTGTGAATCGAAGAATTGCTGGGCTCCCAGAAACAACAGAAGTAATCCATGCAGAGAAAAAATACGTAGTGTTGGGTGTGACCGTAACTGTTTGGCACCAAACCGATAAATTGGCGGTAGAGGAGCCATTAACAACCATGTAATTACCGGTGCCCGAGGTGTGATCGGAGCAACTCGGAAAGTTATTATGCGTCAAATTTGCGTTGGTACTAATAGCGTAGGTGCCCGCGCTCGATAAAAGGCCCCATGAACCGCCAGTACCTAAAGTGTGACCGGTAGAAAACCCAGCATTACCTGAGGAGAAGTTTCCGTTCACTACTAAATTAGTGGGTCCCATTGTGGAGGCTTTGCACCAATAAGTACCAGGATTAGTGATGTTAATGTTGGGAGTGGTTGCTCCTGTATTCCATACGTAGTTCAAAAAATTAGCGGGACCACTCAATTGCAGATTTTGATTAATACATACAGATGTGTCGTTACCTAGAAATGGGGTGTTGACACATTGAGATATGGAAGAGAAAGAAAAAAGGAAATTAAAAACAAATGCGAACAGAAACGCAAAGCGCGTAACGAGCTGTTTTTGAATAGATATTTCATTTTTTAAAAGCACGCAGTAAATATAATAGAATTTGTTTGTTCTGTAATTTCAGAGCATGAAACTATCTAATTTAATTTCTGGTAACATGGAAGGGGGTAATTCTTATATTTGAACAAATAGACTTTATGCGCTTTAACGGTTCGATTTCCTCTAAATTACCTCAAGTAGGGACTACCATATTTTCGGTAATGTCGCAGTTGGCAGTAGCTGAAAATGCAATTAATTTATCGCAAGGATTTCCTGATTTTCCAGTAGATGAAAAGTTGATTTCATTGGTGTCTGAGCAAATGAAATCTGGTTTTAATCAGTACGCACCCATGCAAGGAGATTTGGGCTTACGAGAACAGATTTCTAATAAAACAGAAGCATTGTATGGCTTAGTGTATGATCCGGATACCGAAATAACG
>JBLFZF010000138.1:0-6996 GCA_047610145.1 Salibacteraceae bacterium
AAGAAAAACTCACCCATTTCTGGACTATAGAATGCTTCGGCAGGAAGTACTTTTTGTTTACCAAAGGCCGCATCACTAGGATACGCATAGGCGTAAAAAACAGGCATTGGAGAATCTTCAGATCCCAACCAAAACCCCGCACTACTCACCTCTTTTGAATAGGCTTCTTGCATTACAGCCAAAGGCATGTTGGGCACCCCACCTTGGTGTAGCGGTGCAGAATTACCTGAAAATCGAGTAACGGCTAAATCAAAAGCACCCCAAAAAAGATGCACGGGACTACTCTTACCTATAAACTCACTTCTAAAAGAATTAAATACGCCACTTACCTTTAACATGGCTTTCCAAATGGTATTGGCTGCCACGGGATCGTATGATTTATTCCCGGTGTTTTCGGTAAACGGAATTGCCGGATCTATTTCATTGGGGGCAGTATGAATCTTCACATTAATTCCAACACTCGCTAAGTTTTCAAATAGCTCCGTATAAAAATCAGCCACTGTTTTAGGTTTTAAATCCATGGTGATGGTTTCCGCATTCGAACATTGAATGAGTAGTTTATGGTCTTTAAAATCGAAATCAATTTGAAACATGTTTCCCTGATAAGATATGGCCTGCGTAGAATATCCGGTGGGGGTTACATACAAAGCCGTATGCCACGAATGATTTTGCCAAGGCATGGTTCTTAAACGGATTTTCCCTACAATTTGAATCCATTGATGCAGGGTTTCCAACGTATCTTGAATTTCTGAAAAATTCAAATCTGGCCATTCTGTGCTCTGTGCTAATTTCATGATTTTCGTTTTATTTAATTTCTTCTACTCCGTTACTATGCAATGCAAATCGGCCTTTTTGTTTGGGGTGAACCACTTCTCTTTCGTTCCAAGGCCAGCCACCAAATTGGGTACGCCCATATTCTTTCATGGTTTCTCTAATTTCTTCTTGGGTATTCATTACAAATGGGCCGTGTTGTACCACCGGCTCTCCAATAGGCTTTCCTTCTAAAATTAAAAAGAAGGAGTCTTCTGTCCCATTTATAATGGAGATACTTTCTCCAGCCACCAGTTCTACGATGTGGTTAGACCCAATGGTTTGCCCTTCGATCACCATGTTGGAACCTGTATAAAAAAACAGCGTGCGATTGGCTTCCGCATTTGTTTTAGGCAAGGTCCATTCTGCCAACGCCTCCATTTTAACGGTATACACCCCTACGGCATTCTCGGGGTTTGCCGCCCACGAATCGGGAGTAGAACTTAAAGCGGTTGTTTCATTAATTTGCCCAGCAATAACTTCCACAGTCGTTAATTTATTAGCATCATCGGTATGATGAACTACTGGAATATCTTCATTCCACAACATTTTGAAATGCGGCTCTACCATTTTTGAAATCTTTGGTAAATTAAGCCATACCTGAAAAATCTCTAAAGGATTACCTTCATTTTCATTGCGTAATGGGAACATTTCAGAATGTTGAATTCCTTTGCCCGCAGTCATCCATTGCACGTCACCACCCATAAACCGGCCGGCAGCTCCTAAAGAGTCAGAATGATCTACCACCCCTTCTTTGTTAATGGTAATGGTTTCAAAACCTCTGTGTGGATGATATGGAAATCCAGGAATATCACTTCCGTGATACATTCTCCAACCGTCTTTAATGACAAAGTCTTGTCCGATACTTCTTCCAACTTTCGCATCTGTCTCTACCCCCATTTGGGCATTCCCTTTTGGGTATTCATCTCTATGGTAGGCGCAAAATAAAAAGGGATCTTGTGTTTTCCATGGAAATCCAAGTGGTTCTATGTTCAATATATTACTCATGGTTTACGGCAATTTTATGTCCCAGAAGGACTGTTATTAAGTTGATTCTTCCACATTTTGGTTGCCCTTGAAAGGTGATTTCACCGTTCGCTTATTTCTTACGCAACCGTTTAAAATTAAAATACAAATTTCATACGATTTCATTCGCTACACATTCATGTAGATTAACAAATGACCAGGTGGTTATTTATTCCTCGCCATTTCGCCTCGAATGGCACTTAATGCTTGTGGGGTAATTCCTAAATAGGTAGCAATCATTCTTTGCGGAATCCGATTAGGCAATTCTGGATAGGTATTTAAAAAATAGGTGTATCTATCTACAGCCGGTGAACCCAATAACATAAGTACTCTACGTTGTAATTTTGCCATTCGCCTATACAATAATTGCACATTAGCCACCATTTTTTCTTTCGGGTAATCAGTTCTCCACAAGCAATCCTTGTCAAAAACGATGACCTCTGTATCTTCTAAACAATCAATAAATAATTGCACCGGTTCGTGTAGCTCTAAGGCTTCTACATCTGCTATAATCCAGTTTTCTGGAGCAAACATAAAGATGTGTTCCTTAGACTTACTATCGATGGTATAGCTTCTTAAAAGGCCTTTCGTTACCAAAAAAGTGGATGCATTCGTATCCCCTTCCATCTGTAACATTTGGCCTTTTTTATAGACCTTGACCTTTGCATTAGGATCAATTTCTAAGATATCCGATAAATTTTTCATATGTGCGTATACCGACTGCGAGATTTAGATAATCGCATGCTCCCAAAGATAAGCAAGATGACTATTTCATCAAATAGGTAAAGAAAAACCTATTAGATACACTTAACCGATTGCGGTACAGCTAATTTAACGGCTTAGGTCATAGATGGTATTAAATCAAGCACAGACGGAATTTTGAGGATAGACCGCCAAAGAGAATACAGCCCTTTAGGGGGTTTTAAAACAAATTTTCAATAAACGCCTTCAAGTGTTCTCCGTGAATATTGGTCGCTATGATTTTTCCTTGATGATCTATAATTAAGTTCGTTGGCAAAGCCGAAATTCCGAAGGCTATTGCGGTAGGAGATGTAAGTCCCTCCAGTGTAGACACGTTTGGCCAAACTCTATTGTCTTTCTTTAATGCATCTACCCACCGTTGTTTCCTTTTATCTAAAGAAATACCATAAATCTCAAACCCTTGGGAATGATAGTTTTTATACAGTTCCCCTAGTAGCGCACTTTCACTTCTACAGGGAGGACACCAACTGGCCCAAAAATCAATAATGGTATACTTACCTTGAATAGCTTCCAATGAAATGAGCACACTATCTGCAGAAGGCATGACAAGATCAGCCACCGTACTTCCAATGGCTGTTTTTTCGAGTATATTGATTTTAGTCGTTAACTTTTTTGATATTACGGTATTGGGATGCTTTTTATTAAACGCGGTTACCACTTCTGTATAGCTATTAAAATCAGCCGTATTCCAACGAATAGATGTCGGATAAATAGCAATAGAGGTCCCCATATTATTCTGAATATACACGGCTAATTCTGCTAAATGGAGGGCGTAGTTCTTTACCTCTAAGCTGCGTAGCGCGGTCATTTTATCGGCTGCTGCTTCCTGGCTTTTAAGCGCCTTAATTTGATTTCTAACGGTATATACCAAACGTGTTAAAGATTCTATTCTGAATTTTTCATACGCCATCAAAAGGTCGGTATCTACCGAACCGGTAATCTTAAAATGGCCAATACTATCTTCTTCAATTAATAGGAATTGCCCCTCTTCTATCGCTAATTGAATGGTTTTTGAATCAGTTACTTTAAGCGCATAAATAGCAGTAGCTAAAGGTTTGTTATATTTAAATTGACCCTTTCCATCCACGAAGATGGTGTCTACCATTTCATCGGTACGCGTATTCATATCTTCTATTTGATACAACAGCATATAGTTTTCTGAGGCATTAGAGACCGTTCCCGAAATTACGGGTCTAGTTTCTTGTTTTAAAGTACATTGAGTGAGGGTTAATGCTAAAAAAAGCACTAAGGATGTGATGAAAAGAGATTTGTAAAGCATCTATTATTTATTTCGTTCTATACTTAAACGAAAGTATGCCTAACCGCTACCGAAAAACAATTTGAATTGTTATATGAAACCTAAATTTTGAAACACTTGGAATAAACAATGGTCTTGACCCGCTTTTTTTTCTTCAAAAATAATGCTACTTCTCTTGTTCAAAAACAATACTTCTTACCGGATTTTTCTTATACATGGTCTTCGGAAGAATCTCTCTGTTCAAATTGGAACGATAGTGTTTATTATTTGGGTCTAGCATACATTCGACTTGATACGCAATCATTTTTTCAAAAGGAATAAGGAAACCCTTCGTATCGCATTGTTCAAGCTCACCTACCTTCAGTAAATTCAAGACCGTATAGACGGACTCAATCGTACTCAAGCAAAGAGACTCTGGCTGCTGCTTGATAATAAATTTAGATTTTATGGTATTATCAAAACTCACTCTTTTTAGTTTTTGCAAGTTCTTGCTTTGTTTAAGCATTTTACGGGCGCAGGGCCAGGTGCCATCCAGAAGGAAAAGGTATGGATTGGCTCCTATAAATAAATTTATTTCTGAACTGTTCCGTATCGATAAATTGAAATTATCCTTTCCCGGATAAAGTAAAAAAGAATCTCTGTTTTCTTCCGCCAGTATTTCATTTACGCGTTTATTATGGGTAAAATCAACTCCCACTATAATTTCCGAATTCTTCAATTGAAGCTTCGTCATATGTCCGGTTCCATTTTTTTCTTTTTTGTACTCTTTCGGGTGCATCAAAATAATAAAATGAGTCTTCGTCAGTAAAGGGCTAATGTGTTTACATATACATGCGCTTGAAGGCCGCATACATTGGTAACATTTGATTCTTGGATTTTCTATTTCTACTCGCAAAGTGAATATCTCTTTATTTTTTTGATTGGCCTTATCGTTATGCTAATTTTCTCCTAATTGTTTTCATAGATTATGAAATATTTAAGATTGTGCTTTTCCTACAATGGTACTCAGCAAAAATAAAATAGTGATAATTAATTTTATTTTCATTGGATACGTGTAGATATAATCCTTTACTATACTAGCAGTAGCAGATTTTAACGCATTAACTTTCTACTGGCAATATACTTAATTAAACACAAAAGCGGTTTGAGGTTACCCCCAAACCGCTTTTGCTTTTACACATTATTGTCTGCCGTTTTTTATTTCTTTAGCCAATTGAAAAACCTTTTATTTATATAAGGAATATAGACCCAAACCATTAAAGGTACAAGTACCAAACTCAAAATTAAGTTCTGCAAAAGGCCGGGTAAAGCTATTATTAATGGCATTAGACTTGTAGAAAGCACTGTGAAAACAGGATAAATAAAGAGCCAAATAAGAAATGTATTTTTTTTTGGCGATGTACTATTTTCTAATTACGAGCTCACTTGTGAATAATGATGGATCACATTCTTATTAAATAGTAAATAAATTACCATTAATTGAATACAAAAGAACAACCCAATTGCACCAAAAATCATTTCTGGGGGGTTAGATATTTGCGGACTAAGGTATTCTGTCAAAAGTCCATTGGCATAGTCAAATGCACCAATACAGTTATAGGCAATTAACGCTCCCCAAACCCATAATCCACTTTCCTTAAATGCTAAATAGGCCATAAATGGAGCTAATAATCCCAAGGTGGTGTCCGTTGCCCACGGGCCAAGCCATTCATTCGGGTCTGGACCTCCAAGCATTTCCAATCCTGGAAAATAAGTAACTACCGAAAGACGACTTGTTGTTAGTAATATTAGAATGGCTAACCATTTTACGTGTTTCGGGCGAGTTGTTGTATTTGTCATTGTTTTTAAATTGAGATTCCAGATAAAGATGGTTTTCTAAGAAATGTTCCAGTGTAAAACAAAGTGGTAACAAAAATTGCAGGAATGGGCACTCCGCCTTTGATTACGACTTCTGCCAGTAAAGCTCCCCCCATAAACCCAAGCATTAAAAAGAACCCCATATTCATTGTTTTTGGCAGCCAATACAGCACAAGAATTACTAATTCTAATATTCCTATAAAGAGCATCTTATCTTCCCAATTTGGAAGATGAGCAAAATTCACCACCATTTCTTCTGTCCCAATGAGTTTAGTGATACCTGCCATTAGAATCATTAATGAAGCTAGAACAGAAAGTGCATACCCTATTATTTTTCTTGTTTTACTAATTTGTGTTTCATGTAAATATTTCATTTTTCAAGTTTTAATGAAACACAAAGATGAGAGCTTATGAAATACGCTGCATTGATGTAGGTCAAGAAATGAAATAGTCATTATTTTTCCAGAGAGATTTCTTTTCTTACTCTGCTTAAAGCTTCAGGAGTGATGCCTAAGTATGAGGCGATCATTCTCTGAGGCACTCTTTGGGTAATGGCTGGGTAGGTTTCTAAAAAATCTTTATATCGTTCACTAGCTGAGGAACTCATCAATCCAAGAATTCGGTCTTGTAAAGCTGCCAACCTGTTCACTAATGATTTGACATTAGCGTTGCGTATTTCTTGTTCTTTTTCTGAGATTAAAAGGACAGAATCTTCTAGTGCATCTATAAATAAATTACAAGGAATGCTAGTTTCACAGTTGTCTGCAATAATCCAATTCTCAGGGGCAAACATATAAATGTGTTCCTTTCCTTTATGGTCTATAGAATAGCTTCGTAATAAACCTGATTTCACATTATAAACTCTGGTGTTTAAATCCCCTTTATGTTGTAAAATCCGTCCTTTTTTTACCTTAATTTCTTTCAATTCGTTTTTTTTCAAATGGTATACAACGGTACGCTATTTTCAGTTCGGTTTATGTTAAGCACAAAGTTTGATACGAACCAAAAGCCTTGAGGTTGGCACTACTTCGCCTATTTTTTATTTACATTGTTTTTATTCGTTTTTGATTTTCAGTCGTGTTTTTCATCCTTTTTTGGCTAATAAAAACGGTAGCTTCAAGTAATTACCTGCAACGGACTACGCTAAAAAATGTTGTCGTACCAAAGGGTGGCAATGATTTTTTAGCGTGTGTCACCAACATTATTTGAATTGAAATTCAATAGTACCATTCACATTGCCTTCAATTATTTCGTCAATCACTTGTTTTTTAAACACTATACCA
>JBLFZF010000139.1:0-6839 GCA_047610145.1 Salibacteraceae bacterium
TTCTTGGATGGTTGCAGAAAATACATTTGATACCTTTGCTTACGTGCAAATTCTAAACAATTGTTGACAGATGTTCGAACGGCATCCATTATTTGATTAGGCTTCTTTATATTCATGGCCTATGCTACTGCAAGCAAGTCTTTTCGCTACAGTTTTTTCGTTTTCCGTTAGCACTTAATAGGTGCTGACTTACCCATTCGCTATCCGCTCGGTATGCTTAGCAGATAGCGAATGCTGGAGCTAATTTCCATTGGTCTTTTGGGGCTAGCGTAAAAGCAAAATTATTTGTGTGGTCATCACGGTTTTTGGCCATTACATTAAAAACCATTCGCTTAAACATTTGTGCTGCATCTGGGTAAGATAAACGAAGCAAACGCATGGTTTGGAACAACTGCTGGTAACTAAACGAATTCACTAAATTATAATCATAGTGCTGCATGGCACAGAAAGTTTGTATATATAGTTGCTGGTCATGCTCTATTCTATCAAATCGCTTAGTCATAAAATGTGCTCTACTATTTTCTTCCAATGAGTGCTTTAGGCTAATTAAATAACACATATTCATGGCCGGTATCTATTTTCGAGAGAATACTTTCCATTAAACGCAACAAATGAAACGAGTTACCCCATGAAGAAGCAATAATAAAAGTCGTTATTTTTTTACCACCTATCCCAGATAGTGGCACCGCTCCATATACACTAAAACCGTTAATCAGAGCGCTTATCGCTTTGGCAAGAAACCCAACACTAAACCCAAGGAACCAGAGTACAAAAACCACTAAATCAGTAGGTAGACCCTCGCATTAACACGGGAAATAAAAAAGAATTATTTCCTTTCTCTTTCTTTTAAAAGCGGAAAGAGTTTTTCATAAGTTGGAGTAGCGACACCCAACAACACCCCTTGATCTATCACAAATTTAGTTTGAGAGTTCAGCTCCGTTTTATTCCCGTTTTGAAAATCTCTTTGCATACTAGAAGTAGTATCAAAAGGTAAATTTGCTAACCTCGTCAACGTAACATCTACCAAATCATCATTCAGCGCCACTCCCATCGCTTTACCCACTGCTTTTACCTCTTCCAGTAAAGAAACTAAAATAGCTCGCTTATCCTCACTTTCTAAAATAGCACCCAGTCCGACATCAAAAAATGAAGTACTCGTTCCTACGCCAGAAATAAACACATATTTTGACCAAGTCGTTTCCAAAACAGCATCGGTCAGCACCGCATCTATTCCTGCTTTTACTAAAACACTCTCTAACGGTTTTAAATCGTCAATACCTTGATGATTTCTACCTAAGAACAACTTCTGTACCCCCCCAAAGTTTACCACTACTCCCGGACTTTCAATTTTTGAAAGAATGTATACACAGCCGTTAACCACTTCGTTATCCGGATAAATATCACGAATCACGCCTACACTATCTACACCGTTTAACAACGTGATAATTTTGGTTTTTGGCCCAATACACGGCTGCAACATTTTAGCCGTTTGGGCCACATCATAACTTTTTGTACTTAAGAAAATGTAATCCATAGCACCCAACTCCGCAGGTGAGTCACTGGCTAAATGGGGTATGGTAACAAAAGAGTTTTCTTTATGCTTTACCAAAAGACCTTCCTTTTGAATTTTAACTAAATGTGCCCCTCTGGCTAAAAAACACACCGACACATCCAAATTATTTTTATAGTAATGCGCTAACATGCCTCCAAAAAAACCACCAACGCCACCAATCCCTGCAAATAAAACTCTCATAGCTCTCTTTTAAATTCCAAATAACTGCTGTACAATTCCTACCGAATACTTACGCGATACCCGTTGAATAAATGCCGGGAAATCAATTTCAGAATCCCCATTTGCTACATCAGAGATGGTTCGAATAACGGTTAAGGCAATACCATATTCATAGCACACCTGAGCCACTGCAGCTCCTTCCATCTCTACACAAAGCACCCCCGGTAAGTTCTCTGTTATTTCTTGCCGGGCAGACTCTTTCGAAATAAATTGATCTCCACTCGCAATGTCTCCAATCCATAATTGGGGAGAGACCATATTAAAACGGATTAATTCTTCTTTGGAAAGATACATATCTAAGTTCTCGGGTTTTAAAAAGTCAGTAATGGCTACTTCCGCCTTATCCAGCGTCCTATCATCCATGGTTAAATAAGACTGGCCCAACAACGGAATTTCGAACCGAGGCACTAAAGGCGCGCCATTTAAATCATGTTGAATTAACCTTTTAGCCAACACCACATCTCCAATATGTAAGGCCGGGTGAATTGCACCAGCCACTCCAATAAACAATATTTCACTTACCCCGAATTCATGAATCAAAGTAGTTATGGTAGTTGCCGCAGCCACCTTTCCCCATCTAGAGAAAACAATAACATATTTCACCCCATTTGCAAAACCAGAGTAATACACTCTTTTACCAAATTCTTGACTACTAATATCCGTCAATAAATGAATCAAGCCATCTATTTCTTCGGGCATAGCACCCATAATACCTATTACGTTTACTTTTTTCATAGAGGGGTTCTAATCTTCAAAAATATGCGTAGCGTGTCCGTCTAAACTCACCCTATTTTTATCCTTCCAGTAGGTAGTGATTCTTTCTGGCCCTTTTTTTCTAGACCAATCGGTGAGAATAGACCTATCTTCTTGATAATTCATTAAAGGAACGGCATAACCGCAAGAGGTTTGAACCAAATCTACTTTCATTTTCATGATTTGTCGAGACCCTGAATCCGGTGGAAACAAAGACCCATACTCATTAAATTCCACATCCCTTGGATGATAGACCTGACACGTACCGTATACTCTTAAAATCAATGGACTACCTTCAAACGCACAAAAAAGAAGAGTCATCCGGTTACTCTCTAAAAGATGTGTGGCCGTTTCGTTTCCACTTCCAGTCAGATTGTTCCAAATCACGGTATTGGCATCCGTTACTCGCAAAGAATCCAAGCCTTTAGGTGAAATATTTACCGTTCCCTCCTTCATTGCCGTACCCACAAAGAACATTTTCTGTTTTTCAATGAAGTCTTTATGCTCCGCAGCTATTTGTAAAAACCTTTTTCCCATACTCTCATACAATTAAAGTTATATTCAAATATACCCATCAACAGAGCTAGACTCTTCCATGAAAGCAAATTACATGGCTTGTCTCTCCGCGTTAAAAATCTCTTTCACCGCAATTTTATATTGAATGATATTTTTTGATTTTTTAATCTTCTTAAACACTTTTCGAGCATCTGCAAAACCTACCGCATAATACTCCCAAAAATTATGCATTTTAGACATAAGGTGACTTGTACCCTGCAAGAAACCATCGTACTCATCAAATAATCGGTTATGAAACTGCGCTAACAAATCCACTCTATTCGGTGGATAAACGGTGGTATCTGCCTGAATCATTTGCCCCAAAAAAGGATCTGCTATTAACCCTCTACCCATCATAAAATGTTGAATAGTTGGAAACCGTTTTTCCATTTCTCGATATACCGCTACCGAGGTAATATCTCCATTATAGTACACTGGTTGTTGCGTGTTTTTAATGCAATTCTCAAATGAATCTAAGTCCACCCCACCCTTATACAATTGCTTTCCTAAACGGGCGTGAATGGCAATATTCTTAATCGGGTATTTGGCCAGTACCGGAAACACATCTAAAATTTCTGTAGGCTCATGGTAACCCATACGCATTTTCATAGAAACCGTAATATCCGTTTCGGCATGTACACGTTCTAGAATACTATCAATTTTAGGCGCATCATGAATCAATCCAGATCCCATTCCTTTTTTACACGCCATGGGATAGGGACAGCCTAAGTTCCAGTTTAATTCTGTGTACCCTAAACTTTGCACGTATTTAGTTACAAACAGAAACTCATCGGCATCTGCGGTCATCACCTGCGGAATTAATTCAGGTACGTTATTATTAGCTGGATCTAAATCTCGTTGATAACCACTTTTAATTTCCAACTTTCCATTTAACCGGATATAAGGAGCATAAAAAGTATCAATACCTCCAAATATTTCATGGAGTGCATTTCGAAATCTAAAATCAGTAAATCCTTGTAAAGGAGAGGATATTAATGTCTTGCTCATGTGTTTTTAACAGACTACAAAAGTAAGTGGGAACAGGGTTTATTTTAACGGGCCGTCATATTTTTTAGGAAGCATTATTCCATTTCGATCATTGGTCCATACTAAACTTGTAATCCACCATCGTTGACCATCGTGAAAAAGCTGATACATATTCACTCCCTTTTCTTCGAAACCTAATTCTTTGGCATAATACCCTTGAAATACGGAAGCCATACCGTTGTATTCTTCTACCCTACTAGAAATCTCATATTCTATAAAACCATCCGTCTCATAAAAACGCATTCCTAAGCGCACAAACTGGCTCAAACTATAAACACGAAGTATCGCATTGCCTAAAGAATCATGGTTAACTACTGATATTTTGGCATCGACATCAAACAACATTCTAAAAGCCTCCCAATCTCTTTGCTTTCCGCGTTCTCCGGTAACGATGGCTAATCCTTCGTTTACAATTCCATCAATAGTTAGCGTATATTCTGGAATACTAAACTCTTGTTCTTCTTGAGCGTTTCCCATAAAAACACATCCCAGTAACACCCATAATAGTATGTTTTTCATCAATCAAATTTAAAGTTTCAAAACCATTTAGAATATTTAATAAGATATTATAAGTACGATGATTATCAATCCCACTGTTGATCAAACTCTAGGTCTAATCGATATAATATATTAGAATCGTTTTGTAGTAAATCTATGGTATAGTTCTTACAGTTCTTAGCTTCAAAATTTTTTGTACGCTTCAAACTTGTTAAACTCGATTTCTTTTTAGCTTTGATTTTGACTTTGGTTTCGTGTGGAAAAAACACTTGATTTTCTCCTGTACCTAGCACGTAAGTATTCGCTGAACCTCCAATAATGTCTACTTCTAAACTCACCTCAAAATCACACCGGTTCGTTATATTTAAACTCGGTCCCGAACCATCACAATCTTTTCTACAAGAAGAAAATTGTAACAGAACCAGAAGTAGTAAAATACTACCTCTGTATATTGAGAATATATTTTTTTGCTTCATATATTTCCAACAATGTACAATTAGTTAAGCAATAACCGGCTACACGGTAAATCACCTCTACTTACTTTACCAAAGTAAAGTCGCATTTTCTTAATTCTACCCCATTAATAATTAAGCTTACTTGATGGAGTCCAATATGAAATTTTCGTGTAGTAATTACCCGAAATGATTGCTTACGAGTAACCGATGATTTAGTGCCCGCAGCATATGTTTTTTCGGATATTTTGTACACTTTTTTAGACAAGGTGCCGTTGGCTTTTTGATAATATACCCCATACTCTAGGCGCACTAATTCATTGGCAATACCCGTGTTTTCGAAATCAAAACCAAACGTTAACGTTTCCCCAATTTTAACAGTTGGAGTGTTCACTTCAAATCGATGAATCTTAAGCATTGTAACTGATCCGAAACCAAACAACGGCATGACTTGCAGATTTCCTTGTTTTAAAAGTGTTCTACAAGCGTGCTTTATTAGTTTATCTGTACTCACAGAGTTCCCCAACCATTCTTGGGCAATTTCAATCACTTTTTGTGGATGATCTTTTGATATATCATTGAGGTTGTTCGCAACACTTCTTCGCACATACTCGGATGAATCATTTTTTAAAGCTTCCAGTATAGGTAACACTCCAACCGGATCTTTTTTAACTGATTCTATTGCCATTGCCCACGGTAATCTTGGTCGAGAGCCTTCACTAGCCAACCGTCTTACATCTTGGGAGGTATGCTTCGTCCATCGATACAACTGAGGTAACATATCTCGCTCATATTTAATAATAAATGGTCGAATGGCAAATTCACAACTCGCAAATTGGGTGATCGTTTCCATGGCAGAAATAGATACGGCATACGCTTCCATACCGTAGACTTCCAAATAATCAGGATAAATAATAAACTCCAAATTATTGGCTTTAAAACCTTGCGCTTTCATGTACGGAATAGAGGCTAAAATTAACTCCACGTTGGTAGCGTAGTTATTGGTTAACTGCGCATGCAAGGTATGTGAAATATGGCGCATACGTTGTTTCAGTTCTCTACTCTCCCATTCTGAATCGTAAATAGCAGCTAAGAAAACGAGCTTATTAAATGCCGGGTAAACATGTCTAAACCCATCTATAAAACGGGTGAAAAAACTTTGGTTGTATATATTTTTAAATGGTTCCATGATAGAGATTTACCCAGGTAATGGCAATCGTATTATTTACGTTTATGAATGATGTAAAAAGTATTTTTTGAAATCAAATTTTCGGTCTTCAAATTTTTCATTTACTACTTGAAACCGTTGAATTCTATCAATTCTGAAAGCACGGTATTCGTTACGTAAATGCCCCCAAGCCATTAATAGCCATTTCCTAGAAATAGAATACATGGCTACGGGTTCAGTTTTGCGTTGGTATGTTTCAAAATCATTTGCCTTACGGTAACTAATATCTACATACTTGTAATTTGTAATGGCCATTTGAATATCTGAAAGCGTATGACGCTCTAATTTTTCAAACGATTTATCTAATACCGCAATTTGCGCATGTAAATGTTCGCTTTTTTCTAACACAGAATCTTTAAACACCGATTTAATCTTTGTTAATGCATCGTCTAAATCTCGCATAAAAGAGCTGTCTTGACTCTTAGATACCATATGCCGAGCAGTAATAAGTGCATTGGCTTCTTGCTCAGCAAACTGAACAGGGGCAACGGCATACTCATCCACCAAAGAATAT
>JBLFZF010000140.1:0-6792 GCA_047610145.1 Salibacteraceae bacterium
CGCTATGATAACGATGCTGGTATAGGGTCCTACTGGATTTGGGTAAACGTTTACAGTTACATTGTTAGTCAAATCAATAATACCTACTTGAGGTTGTTCTTGGATTAAAAGTGGACTTAATCAATAGTTAATTCTTCCTCCGGGTCCCAAAAGACTTCTTTAAAATTCACGATTTGATCATCTTTCACTTCGATTCCTTCCGCTTCTAGTTTTTCTTGCATAAGGGTGGGCGTTTCAAAATGGTTTTTACCAGATAAAACACCTAAACGATTCACTACTCGATGTGCAGGAATATCACTATCTGATTTTGAACAACCATTCATCGCCCAACCCACCATTCTGGCAGATCTGGCAGAACCCAAGTACTTTCCAATAGCGCCATAGTTGGTGGCTCTTCCGTAAGGAATTAGTCGCGCCACTTGGTAGACCCGATCAAAGAAATTTTTATTCTTTTCGGATAACTTAATTACCGTCATCGTTATGAAATACGAAAACGTAAATACTTAATTACATGTCCAATTTGCGCAAATTTTTCTTCGTAGTAGGTTTTGGTTTGCAAGATTTCTCTCAGTTTATCATCTTCAATTTTGTCTAATTCCGCATAAATATCATGCGAACAAAACTCTAATGTATAGCCATATTCTTCAATTTGTTCTAAGGTATAGTTAAAGAAGAAATCGTTATCATGCTTTAAGTGAATGACCGCACCGGGTTTTAAAAAGGCCCGATAACGCTCAATAAACATGGGGTTGGTTAGTCTTTTTCTAGCTCTATTTTTTTGAGGTTGTGGATCAGGAAAGGTGATCCATGCTTCATCAATTTCATCTTTCTGGAAAAACGAGGTAATGAAATCAATTCGAGTACGTAAAAAACCGGCATTATTCAAGCCTTCATCCAACGCTATTTTTGCCCCTTTCCATAAACGAGCGCCTTTAATATCTACACCTAAATAGTTGATTTTTGGGTTTTGGCGAGCTAATGCAACTGTATATTCACCGCCCCCACAGGCTAATTCTAATACTAGTGGATTGTCATTTTTATAGAACTCACTTCTCCAATTACCTTGAATAGGATGCGGTAAAATGGCCCCTCCATTAGTGTCGTCAATAACATCCTTTAAAGAGGGTTCTATTACGTTTTCAAATTCCGCACAATCGGCAAATCTGTTGAGCTTATTCTTATTTGACATTCCAAAATATTTTGTGCAAAAATAAGGGAGCTTGTTGAAAGTGAGAACTGCTAACCTTGAACTATTTTTGAAGGGACTACAATTTGATGAATTCCTTGAAAAAAAATGTACTCATAGCCCCTTTAAATTGGGGATTAGGTCACGCTTCACGATGTGTTCCATTAATAATGGAGCTATTACGAAACGGACACCATGTTATATTGGCGAGTGATGGGAGTGCCAAAAAGTATTTGGAAACAGAATTTCCGAAACTAAGAGTAGAGGAATTACCAGGATATGGAATTACCTACCCTAAAAAAGGAAGCTTTGTTTGGCACATGGCTAAGAAATTACCACAAATAGTGAGCGCGATAGCGCAGGAAAAGAAAGTGGTAGCGGAGCTGATTGTGCAGCATCAAATTGATGTGATTTTATCAGATAATAGATATGGGGTTTTCTCAAAACAGGTAAAATCAATCATTATGACCCATCAAACCAACGTATTTCTTGGAATTGGAGGTGGGTTGGTGAATCTTCAAATTCATAAATATTTAGCCAGGTTTAATGAAGTTTGGATACCCGATGTGGCCGGGGAGTTAAATGCTTCTGGAAAACTATCACATAAAAAAATAAAAGGGATATCACCTAAATTCATGGGTATCTTGAGTAGATTGAATGAAAGCGTGGTGAGCCAAAAGCCACATAATTTTCCTTTTGAAGGAGGATTTGTGTTAGGTATGGTTTCTGGACCGGAGCCTCAGCGTACTGTTTTCGAAAACAAGTTAGTGGCAGAGAGTAAAAGTATTGCGAGAAAAATGGTGATTGTTGGGGGTGACTTTGAAGAACAAAGAGCCGTGACTCATAAAAATTTACATAGAATTCCATTTGCCAATACGGCCGAAATAAAATGGTTGATAGAGAACGGTCAGGTGGTAATTGCACGGTCTGGGTACTCTACTATTATGGATTTAATTGCGTGTAAAAAACCGGCTATTCTGATTCCAACACCCGGACAAACGGAACAAGAATATGTGGCAGAACATCTTGCTTATTTAGCTGTTTTTGTAAAGCAAGAACAAGCTACTTTTAATTTAAAAAAGGCCTTAAACTCTATGTCAACTCTGGTTTGGAATTCAAAATTAGAAACCTTACAAACGCCAAATCAGTTGGTCGAAATAATTAACGGAATTTAACCGTTTAATACGTCAACAGTACAGCGTGAAAAAACAATATTTGCATCCTTATAATTAGAAGGCTACGATGCTAACTTTGTAGATTACATAAACAGGCAGAGATTATCTGACCTGTATTTTGAAAAATACCACTGTATGATTTTTAGGAATATTGTTTTATTCATTTGTATACTCTTCGCACAAAACACAAATTTACTCGGTCAGTCTGCGCCCACTGTGGTGATTGATAAAGGAGATGAGGTAATGTATACCTTAGATCATATGGCCCGAATTCCTTACTTAGAGATGAGTATAGTGGATACGAATAGGGAGCGATTAAATACGTTTGGGTATGCTCTAGACAGTGTTCCTGTTTTTGATAGCGCACATTATGCAACCATCTTAGATTCTATGGATCAATTGACGCCATTTGATTTAGTATACAATGACCGCACGGCTGCATTTATTAGGTTGTATGTAAATAAAAGACGAAAACAGTCGGCTAAACTTTTAGGTCTACAGCATTATTATTTCCCGATGATGGAGGCAATGTTAGCGAAGTATGAGATGCCTTTGGAGTTAAAGTATTTAGCGGTTATTGAGTCGGGTTTAAACCCTAAGGCAAGGTCTCATGCAGGTGCTGTTGGGCTTTGGCAATTCATGTATGCGACTGGTAAAATGCACGGTCTGCATCAGAATTCGTATATGGATGAGCGTATGGATCCGATTAAATCAACGGATGCTGCGTGTCGTTATTTGAAGTACTTGTATGGAATGTATCATAAATGGGATTTAGCTTTAGCAGCCTACAATTGCGGTCCGGGTAATGTAAACCGAGCCATGAGAAGAGCGGGTTCTAGAGATGGCAACTATTGGGATTTGTATGCCTATTTACCTCGAGAAACACGTGGGTATGTACCTGCGTTTATTGCGGTTAATTACATGATGAATAATGCGTCTGCACATAACATCTACCCAGTGATGCCTAAATCTACATATTTTGAAATGGATACGGTACATGTCCAAAATGCGATTGGATTTGATCAACTAGCGTCAAATTTAGAGATGCAAGTAGGAGATATAGCCTACTTTAATCCAACGTATAAGTTGAACTATATTCCGGCATACAGTAACAAGACGGCTATTTTGTATTTACCTCACGAAAAAGCAGCATTATTTGTTCAGAACGAAGATTCTATTTATGCCTTTGCCAATAAGGTAAAGCCAAACCAAGGAAAAGTGGTTAAAAAGTTTAGTGAAGATAGAATCACGTATACGGTTCGCTCGGGCGATTATCTAGGTAAAATTGCGAATAAATACCAGGTGAGTATATCTAACCTGAAAAGATGGAATGGATTAAAAAGCAATAACTTAAGAGTGGGGCAGAAGTTGGTGATTTATCCTAGTGGTAAAAATAGAGCGGCTACAAAAACGGTTAAGAAAACACCCGCTAAAGTGGTGAATAAAAACACGAAGCTAACCTATTATACAATTCAATCAGGCGATACCCTTTGGGATATTTCAAAAGCAAAGGGAGTCTCTATGGAGAGTTTAAAATCTTGGAATGCGAACCTAACAGAGAAAAACTTAAAAGTTGGCACGAATATTATTGTTGGAATGGTTTAATCTAAAGAATAGAATTATGCGAAATTTAAAATGGATTAGCCCTGTTTTTATGTTGTTTCTTTTGCTTTTTTCTTCCTGTGAGGAGGAAAAGAAGAATCAGATGTTTATGTCTGTTTCTGGAAACCCAGGAGAACTAATTTTAGTGACTACAACTGCTCAATGGGATGGAGAAATTGGAAATGCCTTTAGAGATAATTTTCAAACCGCAGTATATGGAATGCCGCAGGAAGAACCCATTTTTGATTTAGTTCAAACCAATCATAGTGATTTTACGCGGGTGTTTAAAACCTTTAGAAATGTAATTATTGTAGAACTCGATACCAATAGGTTTGGGAAGGCAGATATCCAGTATAGAAAAGATGTGTTTGCTAAAGGGCAGTTGGTTATTAAATTAAAAGCAAGTTCAAGAGATGAGGTTGTGGATTTGATTACCTCAAATGCAAAACAAATGACTCGAATTGTTCAAACAAAAGAGCTAAATCGTTTAGGGGCAAAGTATAGAGCTCATTCCAATAAAGAGATTCAAAAAACTTTACTTTCAGATTTAGGCGTGCAGTCTGCCATTCCGAAAGAGGCGGTTTTAGCGATATCCGATACTAATCATGCTTGGGTGAGAATTGAAAGAGAAAAGTTAAAAGGAGGGTATCAGCACCAAATTAGTCAGGGGCTTTTAATCTTCAAATATCCATACGTAGCAAAACAACAGTTTTTGGATAGTGAACTATTTAAAATGCGCGATGCTCAATTGAAAAAGTATATTCCAGGTCCGAGTGACGGCAGTTATATGACTACTGAATATAGATATTACCCGCCAACGACTAAAGAGGTGGATTATAACGGACATTTTGCAAAAGAAATTCATGGTTTGTGGAGAATGGAAGGTGACTTTATGGGAGGGCCAATGGTTTCGTTTTTTGTTCTTAATGAGGAGGAAGGAATGATCTATTGCGTGTCGGGTTATGCTTATGCTCCTCAGTTTAATAAACGAGAATATTACCGTGAAATAGAGGCGGTGGCTAAATCGATTAAATTTTAATTATTTAAAATAGTAAAATGCGTATCTGTTTTCAAATGAAATAGGGTGCTTTGCCTCCTATGTGACAAATGGAGAAAGGTAAATTTATTTATTTTGAGTGATTAAAATAATTAAAATGAGATACCATTTTATCGTGCTATTTATAACGCTCTGGTCATGGTCTGTTTTTGCACAGAAGTCACCTTATGATTATGGTATGGATACTACTCAAGCCTTGCCTCATGGGATGGAGGTAGGAGAGAAGGTAGATAACTTTATAACCACCGACATTGAGGGGAATGAAGTCGTACTAAATCAACTTTTAAAATCGGGTCCAGTAGTAATTTTATTTTATCGTGGCGAATGGTGCCCGGTATGTAATCGCTATTTATCTGAATTAAATGATGCGTTGCCAGCTATAAACGAAAAAGGAGCAACTGTGGTCGTAATTTCTCCTGAGTTGCTAGTCAATGCCGCGAAGATGAAAGAGAATAGTCAATCTGATTTTGTCTTCATTTCGGATAATAAGCTAAAAATTTCAACTGCATTTGATGTGCTGTTTACTGTAACAGAAAAGTATCAAAAGAAAATTAATAGGTTTCTCAAAAAGGATATCAAGCAAAACAATGGTGCTACTGAAGCTAGGTTACCTGTTCCAGCCACGTATATTATTGATCAAAATGGGAAGGTTATTTATAAGCAATTCGATTACAATTATAGGAATAGAGCAAGTGCAGAAGACATTCTTAAAATGTTGTAACCGTCATTATTTTTCAACTTGATTTTTCGTGTGATATTCATTCCGTTTTTATGGTCGGCTAGTTCTGTTACGTCTTTCCCGTTTTCGTCTACGATTATTGGCTTTGAATGCAATTAATTATTGGTTTAATAACGAATAGTACAGCGATCCATATTCCTCTAAGAAAGAGCCAGAATAACAACATTCTTTCGGGAACAGATTTTTATTTATACAGCAAATACCCGAAGGTTTCGAGTGAAATAAGTCGTTGGATTACTTTAAGTTTAGGCATTTTCATTTGTTAGGTGTTTTTTCTTTTAAATAAAAGAGGAGCTCTAAATAGTCATTTCCTTTCTCGTAAGGGCGATAATGTGCAAAACGATGGGCAAAAACAATTAAGACTGAAAATGCTGCCAAACAATTTGCGCTTTTGACTCGCCAATTATGGCAGTTAACTCATCTTTAGTCGCTTCTTTTACACGTTTTACTGATCCAATATGGGTGAGTAACTCTTGTGCGTTCTTGGGTCCAATTCCTTTTATTTCATGCAGTTCACTTTTCACAATAGACTTACCTCTTTGGTTACGGTGATGGGTAATACCAAATCGATGTGCTTCGTTTCGTAAAAACTGAATAACTTTCAAACTCTCGGATCTTTTATCCAGATAAATAGGAATAGAATCGCCCGGAAAGTAGATTTCTTCCAATCTTTTAGCAATGCCAATGACTGCTATCTTACCCATCAGACCTAATCGTTCTAAACTATTTACTGCGGAGTGTAACTGCCCTTTTCCGCCATCAATAACGACCAATTGCGGTAACGATTCTCCCTCTTTAATAAGTCGGCTATACCTGCGATAAACCACTTCCTCCATAGAAGCGTAATCATCTGGGCCTACTACCGTTTTTATATTGAAATGACGGTAATCTTTTTTAGATGGCTTTCCGTTTTTAAATACCACACAAGCTGCTACCGGGTACTCACCCTGAATATTAGAGTTGTCAAAACATTCCATATGCACCGGGAGCTCCGTCAGTCGGATGTCTTTTTGAACTTGCGCCATAATACGCT
>JBLFZF010000141.1:0-6733 GCA_047610145.1 Salibacteraceae bacterium
GAAGATGAAAACATGTTAGATGTTGTAGAAGAGTTGCATCAAAGACATTATGCTGCCTGTAAACTTCTTGATTTTAGATTGTATTATTAAACTACATTAGATTTCTTAGTATTCAATCATCCACTGGCTAATTTTATATGAAAGTGTTCTATAATGTGCTGCTTTATGTCACTTGAGCTTTGGTTAAAATCGAATTTATTACTACCGTTTCTTTAAATTTTACTCAATATGAATAAATGTTCTATAATGTTCTGCGTTATGTAACTTTGCTTTGGTAAAAGCGAAGTTGTTTACTCTAATTTTCTTTGATTTTTTTCTTCTCAAAATGTTTCTTTAAAAATGTAGTGGAATACGCTTTTCCCAAACCGACGATAGGAGTGAAGTGGGAATGTGTATGGAATGGTATAATTGATAAATAGATAACATTGAGTTATATGCATTCATAATAATTGATAATATGGAACATTCTTGATTATACTCAGAATTTCTGTTTAGGATAATATTTAGAACTGTCCATAAATCATTGTCATTCCAAACCACTAGCTGATTCACTTAAAACTGCTTTAAAAAACTAACTTTTACAATCGCCTGCCTTTCTAAAAAAGTGTCGGTTTCCGTAATGTTCCGATTCGAGTTGAATACCAAGTAAATATACGAAAGTGGACTGTACTCCCATGCTAACCGAAGGTTATAGAAATCACTATTGTTTTGGTCATTGCGTTGGTACAAACCATTCAGGCTGAATCTGGGGTTCAAGAATATTCTACTTTCTAACGTGTAAAGGTTAACAGTTCCAAAAGCCCCATTGGTTCCCAATGTTTCAAAGCGGTTTCTATTGAAGCTGCCTTTTAGAAAAATATGAGGTATAGGTATTAACGTCAAAGAAGCGTTCAAACTCTCCAGACGCCCATCATAAAAATCCCCAAACTCATAATTAAGAATCGTCGATATTTTACTTGAAGGGTCGGTGGACAAGCCTATGTTATATCTGGTATAATCATATGCCCCGATGGCAATTTCCTCATTTAAGAGGGAAAACGCGCTACTTATGTTTTGACGAACGAATAGACCGGTTAAGCTTAAAATAGCCCCATTCTGTGCCTCGATGGCCAGTGGGCTTATCGAAATCTCTCTTTCTGATAGGTTTCCTGTAGAGGCTTCATGAAACCAATTTCCAGTTATTTGTGGTCTGAACGCCCTAATGATATTTTTAAATGGAAGTGTTCTACCCCTATAATTCACAGTTATACCAGGGCTAGTGGCGATAACATTGGTACGCGAAATAAAACCCAGTTCGGGGTTAAATTGTTCTCCTAAATATGACTGTGTCCACCAAGCATTCATTGCGTTTGTATCGTATCTATACTGTACATAGCCACCGAATCCAACGTCATCACTTTCAGTATCCGTCGAAGCCAGACCCATTAGACCAATACTATTGGACTTATCAAGCCTGAAAAACCCATCAATACCACCTACAATATTCGAGTTTTCATCATCTACTTTCGCAGTTGTAATAATACCTAATCGATTTTGTTTTCCAAAATTATGAGTATATCTCCCGACAAAATTATAGCTACCATCCAAGTCATTTGTGCTTGCTTCACGAATTCCTAGAACACCAAAATTCGTTTTGGCAGAACGATGTACCAATCGCAAACCTCCATCGATGTTTACGGGGCTACCCGAAACGCCCAGACCAACCCTTCTACTGAAAAATGGAATGATGCTCAAATTACCCGAAACACCATTGGAACTATACAGCCCAGTACCGAACAGCGAGGCATTCTCTAAAAAGAACTGTCTTCTTTCTGGAAAAAAAACGGAAAATCTACTTATGTTATTCACTTGACGATCGGCCTCGGCCTGAGCAAAATCCGTATTTATCGTTAAATCCAAAAGGGTATTTGAATTCAAGGCCCATTTAAGCTCTCCACCTAAGGTGTAATCGGTATCCGTACTTGTAAGTTCCCCGTTACGCTTATTCTCTCTAAAATCGAAAAGTATATAGGGATTGATTTGAATGTTCGTGCTTGGTTCTGGTGGTTTGACTTCGGTCAATAATCCAAAATATTCGGAACGGTTGAATCCAAAGGCTCTAGGATAGGAAGACCATGTTGAAATTTCGTTGCTCTTTCTCCTCAGCCTCACAAAATTAATACCCCATTTTGAGCCACTATTTCCGGAACTCCCATAGCGTATGGATTTCCATGGAATTTGGAATTCGGCATACCATCCCTTTTTGGTTCGTGTCGTGCGCACTTTCCAGAGACCATTCCACTCTTGATCGAAATAAGTATCATCGAAGGATAGATAGTCTTTTTGGGTACCGTAGGGATTTGTGGCAAATGTTATGCTGTTACGCTCGTCTAAAAAACCATCGATACCAATGGCAAATGTGTCACTGGAACGGAACGAAAAATCCCTTGTAAGATCAGGAACCTTAATGGCTTTTGCGCCTTCCAAATCTTCGCAATAGGCACCTATATATAAATTTCTTTCGTCATATAATACTTTGACGATGGTCTTGAACTCAGACTTTTCTCCCTGATTTGGCTCTACTTGCACAAAATCGGTCAGTACGACTGCTTTCTTCCAACTGTCTTCGGAAAGTGTTCCATCAATGGTTATACTGCTCTCCGTATAAAGTGCCGACACCGATAATTTATCAATTGGCGGTTCAAAAATATCCTGTGCCATAGTTGTGCAGCTAATCAGAATTGTCGGTAATAGCAATTTTAATTTCATAAGTTTTTTGTTATTAATGAGACACAAATAACGAGATTGCCTGCCTATGTCAAAACCCGATTCTTGCGGATTATTTTTCTTATGTAGTTTCAGTTTTCAAAATAGACAATGGCCTTTCTATCTATTAAAAGGACAAAGTACCGCTGCTTGAATCCTGTAGTTGCCAAATCTTGTAGTACTACTTTTTTCGTTGTTTGGATGTGTTGTTGCATGACCCCGTTGGATTTTGAAAAAGAAATTAGGACGACTGAATCCTTTTCCATTAAGGGCATCAGCTCCTTCAGGATTTCATTGGGAGTCGAGATGTATTTTGACGATTGAACCCGTTCGAGTTTCTCGGATATTGAGATTTGGGCTTGAAGTGGTAGCTGTAAAAGTAAAAATGCTGAAACCGTTAAAAGTATACTTTTCATATTTCCATGATTTGTCTGGTTATGACAAAAATGGATAAAATGGACTTTATCGGAAACCCGATTCTTGCGGAATTCAATTCAATGTGGCTAAAGAATATGTTTTAGACCTTATTTGTTAACTTCAGGTAGCAAAATATATCCGTAAAATTTAGCTCAGATTAAAATATGAACTCTTATCGATGGTCCTAAAAGTTAGATTTACCCGAGGAACTATAATTCGTTTCATAGGAGGTAGTCTGTGTAGCCAATTCGTTTGTGTAGCACCCTTCATTACTAAAATACTTCCATGCTCCAACAAAAATTCCCGCTTTTCACTGGTACGTTTGTGTTTGAACAAAAACCTACGTTCAGCACCAAGACTCAAAGAACTTATAGCTCCGTTCTTTATCAAATCTTTTTCGGCATCACTATGCCAAGCCATACCTTCACTTCCGTTATGATATAGGTTGAGAAGACAAGAGTTGAATTTTTCTCCAGTTCGTTCCTCCACCAATTCCTTAAGTTCCAAGAGCGGCTTCGCCCAAGGAAGCGCATATTTGGTAGTATTCGAATAGGTATAGTCAAAAGGAAAATCTCCGTACCAGGCCACCTTTCTTTTGGTAATTACCCGTTTGCCATAGATGACAGCTTCATCACTTTTCCATTTGATTGTGTGGAGCAATGTTTTTAAATAATAATCGGCGTTTTCGGAACTCAGCACTTTACCGAAATAATGCACAGTACCATCTTTAGGCAGGAGGTTAGACCTAGGGTCAAATTTTCTATCGAACAGTTCCATTTTTCCAAATTTTATAGTCAGCTCGAAAACAATGTCCACAAGGTCTAAACCCATTTTGGATGGCATCATCTATAGTAGAGAAAAAGACACGATTCATTTTTTTCATTCGCTTACCACTAGAGCAATCGAGCTTTCCATAGATTTTTAATTTTTTATTTCCTCCGTATTGAATACGACCGTTTTTTATACCTCTTTTCAACAAAAAATCGCTTATATGCTCGTGTTCTATCATCTGTTCAAGTAAGAGCATCATGAAAAATTATACCGAGCGTATGTCTTTCCCCATTTATAATTTCGCTTACACCGTGTTTCATATTGGCGCGATAATATCCTTTCGTGCCTTTTACCGGACGGAAGTTGGTAGTAAATACCAACATATCGCCTTTTTCGGGTTTGAGCACAATGGCCTTAGATTGTGCCCTTGGAATCTGTTGGGTCAACACAAATTCGCCTCCTGTGAAATCCACATCCAGTTCGTTAAGGAAAAAAACCGTCTGAATCGGAAAATAAACGTCCCCGTACAAATCCCGGTGCAAAGTGTTGAAACCTCCCTCTCCATATTTCAAAAGAAGAGGTGTCGGTTTTTTCTGGTTGTTTGCTTGGCATTGCCTCTGTAAATCTATTAACGAATTTGGAAACAATTTATCTATTCTTAAAGCCTTCATCCATTGGTTGGCTATTGGAGATAATCGGGGGTAGATAGCTTCTCTAAGTTCTTGAATGACATGGGGCAAGGGATAGGTAAAATATTTATACTCTCCTTTCCCGAACCTATGCCGTTCCATAACGACCGTCTTTCTGAACAAATCCTGTTTTTCGTATAGCTGGATGAGTTCCTCGCATTGTTTTGATGTCAATATTTTTGATACTACAGCATATCCTTTTGAATGCATATCCTCTGTAATACCATCCCAATCCAAGGTATTTATTTTATCGGTCATTTGTAAAGTTTGACTATGTAACTAATTGACTTTTTTGATTTTTCGGGGCCAAAAGACTAGTCTTTAGAACCTTCCCATCCGATAATCGCAGTTTTTCGGGTATTGCCCCACATATACCCGCCAATCTCACCCGAAGACTGTATGACCCTATGACAAGGTATTAGAAAAGCAACTGGGTTACTTCCTATTGCAGTTCCTACCGCTCTTGATGCCTTTGGGTTTTGTATTTTTTCTGCAATTTTTCCATAGGACGAAAGCTGTCCCATTGGTATTTTCAACAAGGCATCCCATACTTTTAACTGAAAATCAGTACCTTTAAGATGTAACCTTATTTTTGAAATCTGTCTCCAATCATTAGCAAATATCATCAAGGCATTCACTTGTGATTGGTCAACTCTTTGCTGATATTTTGCATTAGGAAATTTATTTTTTAGTCCATAGAAAGCCTTTTCCTCATCGTCTATAAACGCTACGTGGCAAAGACCTTTTTGTGTGGACGCTACCATTACCATCCCAAATGGGCTTTGAGCATAACTGTAATTTATACATAGTTGCTCCCCTCCATTTTTATATTCTCCTGGTGTCATTCCTTCTATGTTAACAAAAAGATCGTGGAGCCTTCCAGTTCCTGAAAGCCCAATTTCCATTGTAGTATCTAATAAAGAAGAATTTTGTTCGTCAAGAATTCTTTTTGCATTTTCTACACTTATGTATTGTAAAAACTTCTTGGGGCTAACTCCTGCCCATTCTTTAAACAGTCGTTGAAAGTGATAAGGACTAAGATTTGCCTTTTCGGCTATTTCATCTAAAGAAGGCTGACTTTTATAGTCCTCTTTGATATAAGTTATGGCATTCGCAATTCTCTCGTAATTTAAATATTCTTGCTCGTTCATAATTTTGAAATTATAGTTCAAAGGTATTTGATTTTTTATTTGCTCAAAACCCGATTCTTGCTAATTACTGATTAATAGTGCATTTCTACCCAGATGATGTGTTGGCAAAACGACCTCATAAAATTTTGGTAAAACAATAGGTGAGTGGAGCGTACATATTTTAGGGGTTTAGTTATAAAGCTTTTTAAGAATTATGAATAAACTATAATTTCAAAGAAGTCTTAACTAGTTACAATGTTTCCTAAAATATAGTGTAACGAGCCGTAATTGTTTCCAAAATTATATGCAGTCTTGATTTTTTTGTTTCTTTTTTTATCAAGCAAAAAAGATAAGAATGAAAACTTTAGAAGTTCAAATCTTTAAATTCTATTTTACATAATGTTAATAGTTAGAATTAAAAAAGATTAAATAGTAACTAGAATATAGTAAGTGCTTAGAATTTTATTTTTTTTAAAATTTAAGCTTTTACGGAAAGTCACGAGAATCGCATAGAAAAAAATATAACGTACAAATACTCAAATACGAGAATTTTGATAACATCTAAAAGGTTAGCTTTTTTTTGGCGCTGGCAAAGCGGTTGGAAATTGAGTTTAAAAATAAATGCCATAAAAGGCATTTAAATTTTTAAAAAACAATCTATCGCATTGGCGTGCGGCAATTTTACATAACGTCAAATTATAATACATAATGTTTTATAAACTCTGCGAAGCAAACCGATTAATAGTTTGATGACCCAAGTTCCAATTATTCTTATGAAAACTAATGCTTCTGGGATATTTTACATAATATAGAATTATAACTTACAAATGGATTTCTCTTATAAAAACAAAATGTAACATTTGTATTATAATTTACAATAGGTAAAATAGAAAACAACACATAAAATGCTGATTTTTAATATTTCAGCTATTTTTTTATTCTTAAATCAAAAAAAAGTCCTAAAATTTTTTTTACACTTTC